>CAZQKT010000096.1:0-14637 GCA_964594055.1 uncultured Spirochaetales bacterium | reverse complement strand
GGGGCTTATCATTCCCCCGAAAATTGCACCTACGGAAGTAGTGCTTATCCCCATCTATAAGAACAAAAACAAGGAAGAGGTGCTCGCATACGCCGGAGACATTCACGAGAAGCTAAAGAAGAGGTTTCGGACGGTATTCGATGATGATGATCAGAACTCTCCCGGGTGGAAGTTCTCCGAATGGGAGATGCTCGGTGTACCGGTCCGGGTGGAAATCGGGCCCCGGGACATGGAAGGGGGCGCGGCCATGCTGGTCCGGCGCGATACGGGAGAGAAGGAATCTGTTCCCGCAGCGGAAGTCCCGGCCCGGATCGAGAAGGTGCTCGAAGCGGTCCAGAACGGTTTGTACGAGCGGGCCAGGCAGTTCCGCGACGAGAACAGCCGGGAGATCGACGGGTATGATGAGTTCAAACAGTTCTATGAAGGTGAGGGCGGATTTGCTCATGCTCCCTGGTGCGGGAGCGGTGAATGTGAAGCTTCCATAAAAGAAGAGACAAAGGCGACGGTCCGGGTGCTGTCCGACCAAGACTACCGCAGTCCCCGCCCCGATGAAGGCAGTTTCGGCTCGTGCATCGTCTGCGGCAAAGAGGCCCGTTACCGCCCTGTTTTTTCCAAAGCGTATTAAGATAGGTATGAACTCCTTCCCCCCATTCTTGCCGGCGGTTCTTTTCTGTCTGCTTGTTTTTTTTCCGGCGTGCAGTGACGGTCCCGGCCCTGAAAGCCCCCGGCAGGCGGCGGCGCAGGGGATGTCCCGGTGGTACATTCTCGAAGATGGTGTACTGCAGGAGCATCCCGGATTCGCTGAAGCCGACAAAGCCGACGAGACCAACGAGGCACGAGCAACCCCGTTCCTCCCCTGGACTGTCCAGGAGCGGATTGCAGGGTTTGCGGAAGTGGATGGAAAGCTCCACTGCGGTGTAAACGGTGCCGGGGTTGCCGTGTTCGAACTCGAAGCCCGGGCGGGGACACTTCTCCCTCATCTCTATACCGTACATAACACCTACCTGTTTACAGGCCGGACGATCGGAAGCATCTTTTCCTACGACGGTACGGTGTACTGCCATCTCTACCGGAATACGCTTTTCGATACTGCCCCACCGAAAGCGGACCCGGTCTCGCTGGTCGGACTTGCTGCACGCGAGCGGCGGTTTAGGGTTACCGTCCTCTCCTTTCAGGCCAACCACCCGGAATGGGAGGTGGTGGAACTCCTTCCCGCCGCGGAGGGGCCCTGGCATCTGGCCTATAAGTATTCCGGAAAGGATAAAACGGCGTTTCGATATTCGCAATTAGACCTCGACACACGGCAGGAACGCGAGATCGGCCGGGAAGCGTTTCGAAGCCGTTACAGGTTCAGCCGGCCCGACTCTCTCCCGCCCCCGGTGGTCCGGCTCGCGGACCGCTACTTCGCCGGTGTGGACACACCCCGATACGAGGGGGGCCCGGCGGTAATCCATATCTCGGTACAATCTCCCGGCTCTCCGGTGCCGGAGCGGTACCGAATCGGGGACCTCTCGGACCTCGGCAAGAGAACGGACCGCATCCTTCGTATTTCGGGGTTCCGACGGGGGGAATCGTGGGTATTCCTTCTCCCCGAAGGGGAGCTTTTCCGGATGAGCGCTCCCGGCGCCGGCATCAAAACGACGGAGCTTCCCCCGCTCCCCCCCGGGTTCGTCTACACCGATCTCTGGGCCGGAGAGGATGCTGCGGCGGTCTCCTGGGAAGAACAGCGGTTTGCCGAGGTGGGCCGTGCCGGCATGCTCGTTGTGCCTCTGGATTGAGTCGGCAGGCTGTGGTATATTCTCTGGTAAGCGAGGAACCATGCGCTACGGAAAAAAAACGGGACTTCTCCTCCTGGTCCTGGTTGTCGCTGCAGCCGGTGCGGGGGCGTTTCAGATAGAGAGTCTCGATGCCCACGGCGGTATTCTCTTTCTCGGAAACGGAGAGACGGAGGGGGCCCCCTCGCCGATTCTTCCAACCTGGAGTGTGTCCCTTCCTATGTCGTTTTCTTCTCTTTTTTACCTCTCCCCCGAACTGGGTATTTTTTGGAACCAGTATCAGCTCTCTTCGGACGGTGATAAGGCCGTTCCTACCGAAATAGAGACGGCGAACCAGGTCTCGTTTATCACTCTGTATCTCGATGCGAACGCCCTGTTCCGGTTTGCTATAAACGAACAGCTTTCCGCCGGACCCCTGGGGTTTCTCTCCTTCGTGTTTCGAATCCCCATCCGGGGATGGGACGAGGCGGCCGAGGACACATCCTACGCCGAGACCATGACCGGCTATCTCTACGGCTCGGGACGGTTTCTCTATCCCGGTATCGGCGGGTTCTTCAACTGGGCCTTTTCCGAGAACTTCGGATTTGCCTTCAGACTCAAATGGCGAGTCCCCTTCTTCCACGCCTTAGCGGGCGAGGAGGTGGGATTTCACGACCAGATGATGATTGTCGGGACCGTGGGTATCACGTTCTTCTTTTAGATAAAATCCTGGACCTCGACCTCTTCCTGCACGTTTTGCCGTTTTGCAACGAGGAAGGTGGCCAAAGCGGAGGTGACCACATCGATCATCGCCCCGAAACTCACCAAAAGGGGTGCGATCGGCTGTACGATAAGATACCCTTCTTCCACGCCGCTTCCGTAGAGCGAGCAGAGTACGGACAGAGCAACGAACGCACCTAAGCCCGGGACTGAGCTCAGCGCAACCGCGATGAGAACCGAATATCCCATCACCCAGAATACCTGGGCAACGTCGATGCCGAGGCTCGAGTAGGATTTGAGAATGACGAGAAAAGTAATACCGGTCACCATCGCTGAGCCCGCCTTTCCGAAAATGGCGAAGAAGGAAAGCCCCGCGGTGCCGATTTTCCGGGGGACCCCTAAGTTCTCTTTGGTATGCCTGGTGAGCATGGAGAGGCTGAAGTAGCTGTCGCGGGAGATGAATCCGGTAACGGCCGGCGCGAAGATCCCGTAGAGCCACTTGTAGGGGTTCTTTTTCCCTCCGAAAAAGTAGAGGAGGGCCGGATAGAGACCGAAGACGATGATCACCGTGTCGATGATCAGTACGGTGATAAGCTGGGTGAACAGGTCGAGCTCTTCGGTCAATTTCAGCTGCATAATAAAATAGGTAGAGAGCGCGATCATCCCGAACCCGATCACTTCGATGATAAAACTGTTTATCTGGTAGAAAATGCGGGACATGGAATCGAAGAACTGGGTGACCGGCCGGGTTATCACTTTATCGAAGGCAAAGTTCAGACCTAAAAAGAAAGCGAGAAAGAAGAGGGGAAACATGAAATTGCCGCCGAGCCCGAATACCTGAAAGAGATTTTTGGGAAACACGGACAAGAGCACCTCTTTGATGTCGGGGAGGGAGAACTCCGCGCGCTCTTCGATGATGATCGGGATCCGTTCCGGAGAGATGATGATTACGGAAAGGGTACCGATTACTACGAGGATAACGGTAGAGAGGACGAGATAGAGAATGATCCGGAGGTAGGTCTTGAAGACCCGTTTTTCTTCCCGCAGTTCGTGTGTGCCGATGGTAAGACTGAAGAAAATGAGGGGAAAGATCCCGTAACGCCCGATGTTTATTACCAGTTCCCAGAGGAACGAGAACAGTTCTTCAGTACCCGTACCCTCGGTCGAGAGGGTAAGGCCCAAGATGATGCCGATGCCGATGCCGATAAGCAGTTTAATCCAGATTTTCATGAAATGACCATACCCGATTATTCCGCGGTTCGTCAATGAAACGGATTGTTGATGCGGGAAATCGAGAGACCGGAAAGAAATCCCCCGCCGGCCCCGTGGCGAAACCACTTTCCTTTACTCTTCTCGCCCTTCTCTTTTTGGGTTTTGAGAATAAAGGAGGCGAAATCATCGGTATTCGGGGAGAACGATTCGTACCCGTTTATCGAAAGCGGTTCGTTTTTGTACTGGGTAAAGAGCGATTCGGTCAGTTCCCGTATGCTCCCGTAAACGGCCGCGTCGAGGGGGAGCAGGGCCGACGTGCCGGTGGTGTGAAGGATGACGGCGATACTCCCCCGCTGTTTTTTCCAGAAGTAAGTGATGAGCTCTTTTAACAGAAAAAGTTTTCCCTTTATGTCCTGGTCGACCCGTTTTTCGATATCGGTCAAGGGGAGGTCGTGGATCACCCTGGTTTCCGATCCGAACGAAAAGGTAATAAGTGCTTCGTGCAGCTCTCCATAGGCATTGAGCCCTTTGAGGACCATCGAGCGGACCGAAAGGGGAGAGCGGAAGTTGACCTCCGCGTTGAGTACGTCCGAGTTGTCGTTGTTGAAGGGGATGTTTGTGATGATAGTATTATTTTCAAGAAGATGTCCCCGGACCAGCCCGTGGACGAGCTCCTTGCTGCTTCCCGTGACGATGACAGTTCTGGCCATGTACGAGTATAGTAGCTCATATTGTGGGGTTTGCCAACAATTGGTACAATCATGGCTATGAAATGTGCTATCGGACAGATCAATTCCACCATCGGTGATTTCTCGGGAAACAGAGAGAAAATCCTCTCCGCAGTCGAAAAAGCGGCCTCGCAGGGTGCCTCACTCGTGGTGTTCCCGGAGATGGGTCTCTGCGGATATCCTCCCATGGACCTCTTAGACCATCACTCCTTCGTGCAGGAGAATCTCAAGGAACTTCGAAGGCTCCAGAAGGAAGTCCCCCCTGATATCGCAGTACTGGTCGGCTACGTCGATAAGAACCACTCCTATCTGGGTAAACCGCTGCAGAATGTCGTTTCCGTTATTATAAACGGCACGGTCGTGCACACCCAAGCCAAGACCCTGCTTCCGAGCTACGATGTCTTCGACGAGGCCCGCTATTTCGAACCGGCAGTCCGGCGAGAGGTGTTCGAGTTCGGAGGGAAGAAAATCGGCATTGCCGTCTGTGAAGATTTATGGTGGGAAACGGAGCCGGCACCGGGCACGCGGTACCCCGTAGACCCGGTACGGGACCTCCTCGACGCGGGTGCCGAGCTCATCATCGCCCCCTCCGCCTCTCCGTTTTTTTCCGGAAAGCTCGATGTGCGCCGCCGTATCCTGGCCGGAATCGGGAAGGGGTCCGGAGTTCCGGTGGTGTATGCCAATCTGGTCGGGGGAAACGACAGCCTCATCTTTGACGGCAACTCCCTCATCACCGGTCCCGACGGCACGCTCATTTTCCGGGGAAAACCGTTCGAAGAAGAAGTAGCAGTTATCGATATCGATGCCCGACACGAGCGTGTAAAGCTCGAAGACGATACCTCCGGAGAAATCTACCAAGCTCTTACCTTAGGTATCAGAGACTACCTTGCCAAATGCGGATTTACACGCGTCCACTTAGGCCTCTCCGGCGGGGTGGACAGTGCGGTGACCGCGGTCTTGGCCGCCGAGGCGATCGGTCCCGAACGGGTAGACCTCTTCGCACTCCCCTCCCGCTACTCTTCGAAAGAAAGCTTCAAAGATGCCGAAGCGCTCGCCGGGAACTTAGGGGTCCCGTTGAAGACCCTCTCTATCGAGGATATCTTCTCGGTCTCTCTCGATGTGCTCGCCCCCCATTTCGGCGGAAAAGAGGCGGGGGTTGCCGAGGAGAACCTCCAGGCCCGTATCCGGGGGACCCTCCTTATGAGCTATTCCAACAAGTGGGACTCCCTCCTTCTTACCACCGGCAACAAGTCGGAACTCGCCGTGGGTTACTGCACTCTCTACGGGGACATGTGCGGCAGTATCGCCGTCATCGGCGATCTCCTCAAGACCGAGGTCTACACGCTGTGCAGGTATATAAACCGGGAGCGGGAAATCATCCCCCGGTCCATCATCGAGAAGCCCCCCTCCGCGGAACTCCGCCCGGACCAGAAGGACGAGGACTCCCTCCCGCCCTATGAACTCCTCGACGGCATTCTCACCGCCTACCTTTTAGAGAACAAGACGAGAGAGGAACTCGTCGAAGAAGGGCACGACGCCTGCCTTGTGGAGCATGTCCTGAAACTGGTGGCCCGTTCCGAGTACAAGCGGCGGCAGGCCCCGCCGGTGCTCAAGGTCTCGCCCCGGGCGTTCGGCACGGGGCGGAGGATGCCAATCGCCCGTTCGGTTTACGAAAAGTGATTACAGAGCCGTACACCCCTTGAAAACCGGCTTCCGCCGTAGTATATTATGAATGAACGTTCATTCGTTTATTTATACTGTTCACAAAGGATGTAAACCACCATGAAACGGAAACGGCTTCTCCTCCTTGTCCCCCCGCTTGCTTTCCTCGCCATTCTCGGGACCCGGCTTTTGCTCGACCGGACCCCGGAAGTGCCCCGGGTGCAGGCGGACCGGCCGATCGCCCTCCTCGAGCGGGACACCCAGGCCCTCCGGCTCCAACAGGCACGGGCCTCGTTCCTATCGGCCGGGCGGTCGTCGGAGGCCTTTCCACTTCGACACTGGTCACCCTCATTCTCATCCCGGTTATCTACTGGCTTATCGAATCATCGATTGAAAAAAGGCGTGCCGGAGGCGGGCTTACGGCTCGAGGAGAGCAAGAAGCTTCTCCACCCGGTACCCGGAGTAGTCGAGAACGGCAATCCACTCCCGCACGGTGAGAAAGCTAAAGGCGAGCGCCTCGTCGCCCTCGCTCGCCCCCTCGCTATCCATACTTCGCACAGCTTCGGCGAGATAGAGCCACCACACCGTCTCGTAGTACGCCTCCCGGTTAAAGTAGAGTACGTCCCGGTACCGGTTGACCCCTAAGAAAACGGCACTCTCCCGGTTGCGGAAAAGCCGGTCCATGGTGTAATAGGCGCGCTGTTTCCCGTCCGCCACCTGATCGGCCCAGCCTAAATCACTCGAGAACAATTTCAGGGCCTCCAGGCTCCGTTCGACAGCATCAGGCGGTACGGCCGGCCGGGCCTCCGGCCGTGTTTCGGCCTCCCGCCACAGCCGGGCGAACGGCCGCTCGAACCACAGCTCCTCGATGATGCTCCTCGTTTCCATCACGGAAGTTCCCGCTGCATCCGTCTCGGCAAGGACGGAAAGCGGTGCGATGAACGCGTATCCGGAAAGGACCGCAACCGTTTCGGGCATGATGGCCAGTCCCCGCCGGAGATAGTCGAGGGCGAAGGAGAGAGGCCCGGAATCTCCGCCCGTTTCGCCCGCTCCGTCCGCACCGCCCGGCCTGGTAATCGCCCCGGCAAACGCCTCTGCGAGGGCTTCGAGACTCTTCAGGTTCGCTTCGAACCGGGCACATGCGGTATCGGCAACCGATTCTCTATCCGCCTCCCCCTCTGCAGCGGTAGAAACGGTAGAAATGGTAGAAATCCCCAGGTATTCTTCTCCTAAGAAGTCGGCAGTTTTCCGGACGAACCGTTTGTACGCTTCCCGCTCTTCTCCGGAAAGTTCCAGCTCCCGGCCGACCGGCCCGCCGCCAGCCCTTCCGCCGCCGGCATCGGCATCAAAAGCCGCATAGGTCCGTTTTAGAAGAGAGGCGGGAAACGCCTCGAAGAACACCCGGTGCAGCGGGTCTAAGACCACCTTCTTCAAAGCGGTTTCGAGGTCGGCAAACCCCGCCCCGCCGAGGCTCTCCGCGAGCAGCCTGTAGTGCCCCTTCTCGTTGTCTTCGATTTCGAAAAAGTCGAGGAACACCTGATATTCGAACCCGTTTAACGAGACGAAAAGCCCATTTTCGTGCAGTTCACGGTTGTCCCGGATATAGTGGAGTCCGCTCGTCTGCTCCCGGAATACGGTAAACCGGCCCGCTTCGTTTCGCACGCCGAGCCCTTCCGCAAGCGTCCTGGTCTCGGTCCGCTTTCCCCCTCCCTGTTCTTTGACCGCAAACGGGGCCGATCGCGAGAGCCGGCCTTCCGCCCGCTCGTAGGCGTTGTTGTAGAGGACCAGCCCCCGTGCTCCGCCTTCCGCATTCGAGTAGGCGAACACGTTCTCGTTTACGTGGCCGTCTTGGCCGTCCCGGCCGTCCCGGCCGTACCGGACCAGGCCGTAGAGGAGAAAGTTCTCCGAGCCTGCAAACAGAGACCTCCGCTTCATAAGCGGAAAGATCTCCCGCTCGTGGCGGGCCACCAGGTCCCAGTCCGGTGTCTCGTCCCAGTACGCCCTGCTGTACTCCATCCCGTACTTCTCGGCAAACCCTTCGATCTGTCCGTGCCCGATCATGGGAAGCCCCGGCATGGTGACCATCATCGTACAGATCCCGAAATATTTGTCCCCCTTGCCGAACTGGGCCACCGCCGTCTCCTCGTCGGGGTTGTTCATGAAGTTGACGAACCGGTTTAAAATCCCCGGGTCGAACTCGATAGTGTTCTTGACGGTGGTGCGGTACTTGGCGTTTTCCTCCTGTTTGAGCATGTTCATAAACGCGCTGTTGTACACCCGGTGCATGCCTAAGCTCCGCACAAAGTATCCCTCCATCATCCAGAACGCCTCGGCCAACAGGAGGGTCTCCGGCGCCTCTACGGCGATCCGGTCTACCACCTCCCGCCAGAACTCTTTGGGCATGGCCCGGTTGAACTCCGCTTTGGTCATCCCCTGCTCGGCCCGGGAAGGAATATCGCCCCCGCTTCCCGGCTCCGGGAACCAGAGCCGCTGGTAATGCTTCTTGGCGAGGATCATCGCGGCGTCGAACCGGATAATAGAAAAGTTCCGCGCTACGTGGAGGATGGTCCGGATCACCGCCTCCCGCGCCTCGGGGTGGAGAAAGTTGACCTGGGCGGTATCGTTCCACGGCATGGATGTCCCGTCGTTTCCGTGATAGATGTACCGGGTCTCTCCGGTGTTGAAATCGACCCATTTGAAGGTGACCGCGGCATCGGTGCGGTCGTAGTAGTGGTCTTCGAGAAACAGCCCCACCCGGGGATTGTCGCTCAAATTGGTGCCGGTGTAGGAGTAGGAGGGGAAAGGGGGATGGGGAAGCTGGACGAACCAGTCCGGGTGCTCGGTGACCCAGGACGAGTCGATCCCGGTGTGGTTGGGCACCATGTCACTTGCCAGGAGAATTCCGCGGGCCAGGCACCGCTCCTTCAGGTTGTACAGTGCGGGCCAGCCGCCCAAGTTCGCGGCAATATCGTAATGGGTAATGGAATACGCCGACGCCTCGGCCTCCGGATTGCCGCAGATCTGCTTTACCCGTTTGGACGCACGGCTGCGCTCCCACAGTCCGATAAGCCAGAGCGCGGTAAACCCCCGCCGGGCGAGGACGTCCAGCTCCTCATCGGGAATCTGGTCGAGCCTGTCGACCTCCCGTCCGTAGATCCGGGAGAGCTGATCGAGCCACACGTACACGCTCTTAGCGATAAGGACCACTTTCGGCATCCAGTCCTTGTCCGGTGAAAACCCTTCGATCTCCTCCTCGAAGCCGGTAAAATCGTACGCTTCGGCGGGACCGGGGCCGGCAAACCGCATCTTTTCTTCTTCCCGGATAAAGTCGAGCCCGCTTAAGAGCCGCAGGAGGTACCGGCCGAGGAGGGAGCTCCACTGTTCCCGGATATAGGTAAGCTGGGCGGTCAAGGAGTCCGAGGCATGCCGCGCCGGAGCGGTCAGCAGGTTGACAAGCGAATCACCGCCCGGACCGAACCCCGGTTTTTTGGAGAAGAACCGGTCCAGTTCTTCTATTGTGTTTTCATACACCGTGGCGGTCTTGAGCCCGGAATCATCGAAGAGCTCATCATACTTCTTGAATGCCCTGTTCCGGTTGGAGATGTAGAGCATCAGCAGTTCCTCTAAGGCGAGATCGCGGTTGCTCGCGTCTCCGCTCGTGCTGTCGAGATACTCCTCCGGGGACTGCTCCCCCCGGTACACCGATGCAGGCGGATAATCACGAACGAACTGGAGCAGGGTATATTCGAGCTCGTCCTCACCTAGCTGGGCCTTCACGTACTCCCGGGCCTCTTTGAATGCGTCACCGTCCACCTGTTCCCTGTAGAGAAAGACGATGTAGTGGAGGATCTCGTCGATCAAACCCATCGCATTGATCTCGCCCGCCCGGACCGCCTGTTCGGGGAACCGGACCAGGTCCCGCTTATCGTTCATCCGCTGGACGAACACCCGTACACCGTGAAAGTTCGGAAAAATAACGTTTCCCGAACTCTGATAGAGACTCCGGTCAAAATTGTACTTGTCCCGGGCCTGCTTCGATATGTGAAACTCCATTACCGGATGCATATTCTCTCCTTTGTACAAGTGTAACGATTTACGCTCTGATGAAAAAGGGGCACGACCGATCCCCTCAACGAAAGCGCCGCCGGCCGCACTCAAAAAAAGATGCGCAGCACTCTGTATATTTTCACTTACCATTATACTTAGTTTATTAATTAATATCATACATAACCCACAGCACCTTCTTTTTGCGCTATTGTATCTATGGGCGTCACCCCTGCCCCGCTGGCCAACCGGCCGGCCGTCCAGCGGGGCAGGGGTCGGGCTCTCCGGGGCTCCGCTGTCGCTCCGGCCTCCTCGCGGGCGGGCGGCACGGCCGCCGCCCGCTGCGGGGTCCGCCTTCGGCGCCCCTCCGATCCCTGACGCATAATATCGATTATTTTTACAAGCAGCATGCGAACAATGTTCGTTAGAAGTTTTAGGGGCGGAAGCTTCTATTGCCCCATAACTGGTTGAGGGATATACTTTAAAATGGTGAGTGAAACTCGGGGAGTAAGCGAAAACATATATGTGGATATCGATTCTGAGGGTAATCTGGTAACCATGACAATAGAACATGCGAAGTCTACAGGTGTTCTCAAGTCACTGAGCTATGAGGGAATAGATAAATCCGCATAACTATTGAAAGCGGAAGAAGTAGGGAATGATGAACTTTGATCGAAAAGAATATGACAGTGCCTATAAATACCTCTTTTCCAACAAGCGGATTTTTCATCAATTTCTCACTCGCTTTATCAACGAGAATTTTACCCGCACTATAAAGCTGGAGGACATCGAACGGGTAGACAAGAGCTTTGTTTCTGATGAGTTTCTTCAGCGTGAATCCGATATCATCTATAAGGTAAAGAGCGACCGTCGCGATGTGTACATCTATGTGCTGGTGGAATTTCAGTCTACGGTGGACAAGACGATTCCCGTCCGGATGTTGCTGTATATTCTACAATTATATGATCAACTGTATCGAAGCAGCCGGAAGGGAAAGCTCCCCGCGGTATTTCCGGTACTTCTGTACAACGGCAGCGAGAGGTGGACGGTTCCGGAGGATATCCGGGAGTTAATAACCGACAGTATTCCGACAAAGTATATTCCTTCTTTTCATTACTATCCGGTTATAGAGAATGAGATTTCGGACCAGGTACTGAAGAAAATAAAGGGGTTGGTAGCGGCGATCATTTACCTGGAAAACCAGGGAGAAGAGTTATTATCCCAAACAGCTGTTGATATGGTTGTCGAGCTTATGAGGGAGGAACGATCTGAACAGCTAAGGATGTTCGGGATCTGGTTAAACAGGATGTTTCGAGGAGTGCTGCAAAACAACGATGTTGAGAAAATAACGCAGTTAACGGAGGTGAAATCCATGTTGGCACAAGTAGCAGAAAAAATAGAGAAGCGAGCCGAGAAGCGCGGCGAAAAGCGTGGCGAGAAGCGTGGTGAAAAGCGCGGTGAGAAGCGTGGTGAGGAACGCGGGATAGATCTGGGTATGAAACAAAAAGCTCGCGAAGACGCCGCAAAGATGAAAGCCAAGAGGTACCCGATAGATGATATTGTCGAGATTACCGGGTTGTCCGCGGAAGAAGTATGGAAACTGTAATCGCACTTTGAATTATAATGAAAAAACGGCTTCGAAAAAAATTACACGTAAAAGAGTTTGCGGAATACGGCATAGATTGTGATTTTCACGTGCTTGATGAAATCTCTGATAAAAATTTTGACGCGCTCATGGACCGATTTATCATCGATTTCGTAGAGGGCAACGGACTATACTGCGGCGGCGGATGGGACCCGATAGATCTTTGGATTTCATAACTTAGTACAAACGTAGTGATGAATAACGAAATTTCTGCAATTTCGTGCCCTGAAATGTTGATTTTTTCTACACATGTGGTATATTGTTCATTGTCTGAACATTGAGGCGGGAAAAACGACGGATAGCACGTTTCGGCTGCATCCGCGATTCCCACCCTATCATAAAGACCCATAAACGTGCAACCCTTCGGTTTTGCGGGATTGGGACCGGTGCGCCCCCCTGTTCAGACACGGATTCAACACCATGTCTTCTTCAGAAAAAGAAATAGAAATCTTAGAGAACATATACAACTCACCCGAAAAGATCCGCCAGCGTGATCTCGCCCATATCGTGGGTCTCTCCCTGGGGATGACCAACGCCATCCTCAAGCGGCTGGCCAAAAAGGGGCTTATTACCATCTCCAAGGTGAACAACCGGAACATCCAGTATGCCGTCTCTCCGGAGGGGATGGAGGAAATCGCCCGGCGCAGTTACCGCTACTTCAAGCGGACCATCAAGAACATCGCCTATTACAAGGAAAGCATCGAAACGTTGATCGCGGAGGTGGCGCGGAACGGGTACGAGGCCGTGGCCATGGTCGGGCCGAGTGATCTCGATTTCATCGTGGAGCACCTCTGCTTCAAGTACGGGCTCGAGTTCAAACGGCGGAAAGAAAAACACGAACACCCCGACTGGTTCTTCCTCTACTCGGAAAATCTCAACCGCACCCGGGAGCCCGTACCCGAAGAGGACAGTTCGGCAGAAAACGACGCCTGGCTGGTCGATATCGTGGTGGGGATGTGAGACCGTTATGGATACAAAATTAATTGCAAAGGAACTCCTCCCCCGTGCTGTTCTTACCGCTTTGAAAGCGGGACGGGCAATCCTCGAGGTGTACAATCGGAATGATTTCGAAACATCGATCGAGCTTTCCCGCAAGGATGATAACTCTCCTCTCACCGCGGCGGACAGGGCGGCCCACAAAACGATCGTAGAGGGCCTTACCGCCGCGTTTCCGGACATTCCGATTCTAAGTGAGGAGGGGCGGGACATCCCCTACGCGGAGCGCTCCCGCTGGGAGCGGTTCTGGCTGGTCGACCCTTTGGACGGGACGAAGGAGTTTATCAAACGCAACGGCGAGTTTACCGTCAATATCGCCCTCATCGAAGGCGGGCGGCCGGACTTAGGGGTCGTCTACGTGCCGGTCCGCGACCTGCTCTACTTCAGCAGAAAGGGTATGGGAGCACTCAAATTTCCGGAAGCAGCAGCAGCCCTCCCGTCGGAGCCGGCAGCTTTATCCGAATACATCGAGACCCTGTTCCGGGACGTAGAAAAACTTCCCCTCACCCCGAGCGGCCCCCGGGATACAACCATTGCCGTGGTGGCAAGCCGCTCCCACTTCTCGCCCGAGACCGAGCAGTTTATCGAATCGGTCCGGTCTAAGCTCCCCGAAGGCGGGGAGGTCGAGCTGGTGCAGGCGGGCAGTTCTCTTAAAATCTGTCTGGTCGCGGAAGGAACGGCCGACGTCTATCCCCGGTTCGGCCCAACCATGGAGTGGGACACCGCCGCAGGACAGGCGATCGCCGAAGCGGCCGGCGCGGAGGTGGTTATAGCGGAGGACTCCGCTCAGGCAGATACCCCCGCGGAGAGCGCCCCGGGCGCGCCCCTCCGCTACAACAAAGAAAATCTTTTAAACCCCTGGTTTATCGTCAAAGGAAAACGGTATGAGCAGATATCATCTTAATCATCTTCGTGAGCTCGAATCGGAGGCGGTCTTTATCATCCGGGAAGTGGCGGCCCAGTTCGAACGGCCGGTCCTCCTCTTCTCCGGCGGAAAGGACTCCATCACCCTGACCCATCTGGCCAAAAAGGCATTTTACCCGGGGAAGATCCCCTTCCCCCTCATGCACATCGATACCGGACACAACTTCCCCGAGACCCTCGAGTTCCGCGACCGTCTCGTCGAAAAGCTCGGGGTAAAACTGATCGTCAAGACCGTTCAAGAATCGATTGACAAGGGCAGAGTGGAAGAGGAGACCGGGTATGACGCGAGCCGCAACGCCCTCCAGACTGTCACCCTCCTCGATGCCTTGACCGAGATGGAGTTTGACGCGGCTATCGGCGGTGCCCGTCGTGACGAGGAGAAGGCCCGGGCGAAGGAGCGGTTTTTCTCTTTCCGCGACGAGTTCGGCCAATGGGACCCCAAAAACCAGCGTCCCGAGATCTGGCACCTGTTCAACGCCCAGAAGAAGAAAGGTGAGCACTTTCGGGTCTTCCCTTTAAGCAACTGGACCGAACTCGACGTGTGGCAGTACATCTGGATGGAGAGCGTGGAAATCCCCTCGCTCTACTTCTCTCACAAGCGGGACGTCTTTCGCCGCTACGGCGCCCTTCTGGCCGACACTCCGGTCATCAAACGGCGGCCGAGCGAGAAGACCTTCGAACGGACGGTGCGCTTCCGGACCATCGGGGACATGACCTGTACCGGTGCTGTCGAGTCCCCCGCCCACAGTGTGGAGGACATCATCATGGAAGTGGCCGCCACCCGTACCACCGAACGGGACAGCCGCGCCGACGACAAACGGAGCGAGGCGGCCATGGAAGACCGCAAAAAGCTCGGCTATTTTTAAAAAGGCTGATAAAAAGTGGGACTTTCAAAACGGTATCTCGACACGAACGAACAACCCCTCGTTTTCGACCCGGACGAGCTCGCCCG
>CAZQKT010000095.1:0-14728 GCA_964594055.1 uncultured Spirochaetales bacterium | reverse complement strand
CATCGGCGCGCAGATCACGTTCGGCCAGGGGGAGCGCAAACCGTTTATCGGGATAAACGATATCCGCTTCGAGCCCATCTTCCCCGTTTTCTACAAACATTACGATGACCACCAGCTCGGCTCCCTCGTCGTCGAGAATACGGAGAAAGGGACGGTGCGGGATGTAGCGGTGAGTTTTTTCGTCCCCCAGTACATGAACAAACCGAAGGTGTGCGCCACTTTCGAAGAGATGAAGCGGGGGGAGCAGCAGGAAGTACCCCTCTATGCTCTGTTTACCGACCAGGTACTCACCATCACGGAGGGGACCAAGGTAGCGGCGGAGGTGGAGGTCTCCTACACCATTTCCGGGGCAGATCTTATCAAGGCGGAATCCCAGACCCTGCGGCTCTACGACCGCAATGCGATGACCTGGGACGATGACCGAAAAGCCTCGGCATTTATCACCGCCAAAGACCCGGCAGTGCTCCGGTTTGCCAAGAGTACGGCCGGGTTTATCCGGGAACACCACAATAAAGCGGTAAACCTCACCTTCCGCATCGGGATGGGCATCTTCGAAGCGCTGCAGCTGCACGGGATCAACTACGTGGTCGACCCGCAAACCCCCTACGAAGAGTTCTCCGAGGATACGGACGCCATCGATTATCTGCAGTTCCCCGTCCACACCATGACCTACAAGGCGGGGGACTGTGATGATATGTCCATCCTCTACTGCGCGCTCTTAGAGTCCGCGGGGATCGAGACGGCATTCATCACTGTCCCGGGTCACATCTTTGCCGCCTTCAACCTGGGGATGGCCCCCGAGGAGGCGAAACAGCTCTTCTTGAATCCGGGAGACCTCATCTACCAGGAGGATGAGACCTGGGTACCGGTAGAGGTTACGCTGGTCCGGGAGGGGTTTCTGCGGGCCTGGGAGAAGGGGGCGAGCCAGTGGCGGGAGTTCGTCCCGAGCGGGAACGCGCGGTTTTATCCGGTGCATGAGGCGTGGAGTGAGTATGAGCCGGTGGGACTGCCTGATGCGGTTCCCGGCCTCGAGTTCCCGGCTGATGAGCAGATCGCCGCTGCGTACACCAAGGCGGTGACCCGGTTCGTAGAGCGGGAGATAGCGGAGAAGGTGGAGCGGTATCTTACCCGCATCGAAAGCAGTAATAACAACCCGAAATATATAAACGGTTTAGGGGTGCTGTACGCGAAGTACGGGCTCCTCGATAAGGCGGAGGAGCGCTTCGTTGCTGCAGTACGCAGCCAGTACGTGCCCGCGATGATCAACTTAGGCAACGCACTTTTTCTCCAGGAGAAGCTCGAAGAGTCGCTCCGTTACTTCGCTATGGCCCGAAGCGAGCGGCCTGAGAGCACCCAGGCGATGCTGGGGATTGCCAAGGCGCAGTACGAGTTGGAGAACTTCACAGCGGTAAAGGAGACCTACTCGCAGATCCAGCGGAAAGACCCCGACCTGGCCGGCCGGTTCACCTACCTGTCCGGGGGCAGCGCCGGGGAGCAGACAGCACGGGCGTCCGCTGCCATGAGAAAAGAGACCGTCGTCTGGGCGGAGGAGGAATAGAGATGAAGGGGATGAGAAAACCAGTTAAAACCGGAGCTTTCGTAGTTTTGATGGCTCTCACAACTTTGAGTGTGCTCGTAGTTACGACTTGTGAAAATCCGCTGCAGGGCATGATAGAAGATGATGTGCGTGAAAGTAATGCCACGTATTTCAAACTGACGATAGATAAGGTAGGAAACGGATCGATTAATCCGAATGGTACGATTGAAGTGGTAAAAGATGAGGAAGTGACCATCAAAGCTAATCCTTCAAGCGGTGCTGCCCTGAGGGAGTGGAAGATAACGGAAGGGAAGGGTGTCACTATAGAGGACGCAAATGCTACCAAGACAACCGTTGTACTCACTAAGGAAGACGCCCAAATCGAAGCCCATTTCTACGTCCCTGATACCACTGCGCCTTCGATTGCGATCGCCACTCCAGATCATCCACAAAATATAGCGAATTCAGTACCTATTCCTGTTACGGTAACCTTCTCAGAAGAAGTTACCGGATTTAATGAAAGTGATCTGCAGGTAACCAATGCCGATATAGCAAATTTCAATACCGGTGATAATACGGTATTCACGTGTGTCTTGGAAAATCCTTCAGATGATCCGACGACGATAACGAGTCCGGAATCACCCGGGCCGACCAATGCTGATCCCATCCCGGTTACGATTACCTTCAGTCAGCAAGTAACGGGATTTGAACTGGGGGATATACTGTTTACGAATTGTACTGCATCAAGTCTTAATGATTCAAATCCGGAGTTTTCCCTCGATATAGTTCCGACAACAGACGGGACAGTCGAAGTTACTGTTCCTGCAGGTGTAGCATACTCACCAAATACATTGCGAGAAAATTTAGCGGGTTCTTTTTCAATCGTATCGGACCGTGAAATTCCTCCCCTACCGACAGATCTGGATTTGGTAACAGCAGATGATACGGGAACGTTTCAAGACGATAATATTACCAAGAAAACGAGTGGTATCACATTCTCCGGAGAAGCGGAACCGGGGACAACTATACACCTTATAAGTGATTTTGATGGGGAATTAGACACGACTGTCACAGATGGACAAGGGAATTGGGATGTGGATGTGTCATTGACCACTACAGCCCCGAATGCTCCGAATGTCGGTATCACCGGAACTACGGCCTCACCCACCGAAGACCTTACTCCAACCTGGGAGTGGGAATCCGGCGGTGGTGACGGAGAAGGATGGTATCTGTCCCGGCTTGACAACTCCAACCGTCCTACTACTTTAGATCCGAGCGAATCGACGTCCTGGACCCCATCGAGCGGCCTGAGCGAGGACGCCCATACTCTCTTTGTGTGGGAGCGGGATGTCGCGGGCAACTGGAGTAATGACGGATCTCACGAAATCGAGGTCGATGTATTACCTACAGCTTCCTTTATCCTCATGGATCAAACGGACAGTTCCACGACACTGACCGATGACTGGCCTGTGATAGTAGATTCTACCGCATCATCAAATGTCACCGAAATGCGGATAAAAAACTCGACTGATACTGACTTCGGCAATTGGGATACATATAACGATGAGTTCACATGGGATTTAGCGGGGGGGGATGGAAATAGAACTGTAGAAATAGAGTATAGAGATGCCCAAAACAACGTGGTTAGTGACTCTTGTTCAATTTTGCTCAAACCGAGCTGGAACAGCGTAAACTTCCAACGTTTAGCAGCTTGGCCGATGACACAAACAGCAATTGACGATTATTGTAGTGCTATTCAATCCGGATGCGGTCTCCAGGCAGGTGAGGGATTTGTCGTAAAAGTTTATGAAGAAGGGGAGACAGACCCTTACTACGTCAAAGTGCTGGTGACAAACAATGATGCCGGTGTACTGACTGTTGATGTGGGTAGATACAAATTCTTATATTTCGACTGGGACCATATGCAAGCTATTTACGATAACGATTTTTGGCAGGGTCAAGTGTGGGGGGACGGTTCATCTACACTATACATTGACCTGTGGGATTTGAGCACCTCCAGTTCCCAACAGAGCGATTCTGATATCAGCATGTCATATAGCACCTTAGTACCTTTGCCTTGAACAGGACAAATATTTATTTTCTCGAAACAAAGGCCGCTTCTGCCCACCGCATAAGACCTTCGATGTTGGCAAAGTGGGAATCGAAGCTTACCAGCATGGCCCCGTGCTCCATGCAGCTTGCGGCGATCCATACATCGTTGATCGGTATGGGCTTCCCTTTGGAGCGAAGTTGTTTTTTTATGAGGGCAAACCACTCCGATGTTGTATCTGTAATTGGGACGCAAATCGTTCGTGGTTTTGATCTAAACCGTTTCAGTATTTCGCGATTCTCCCGCTCCCGTTTACCTCCGATGAAACCATCGATGAGCTCACCGATTACAATCGGAGAAAAAAGAACGGCGCCGCTCTGAGCCAAGAGGGCCCGGATGTTTTCATTTCCTCTAAGTAATGCGGTATACGCGTTTGTATCGATAAGGACTCGTTCCACTACCGCCAGTCGTCCTCATCGATTCGGTCGTTTTCAACCTGAACAGCCTCGAAATCGGCCGCTTCTTCACCGCTCCACAACCCGCAAAACTCCCGATAGTCGTCGGCAAATCCCTTCTCCGTAGCCAGACCGACTGCCTGGGCGAGAAGCTCTTTTACTATCTTGTTTTTACTTTTTCCCGATATCCGGGCCTGTTCTGAAAGGCGGTTATCCAGCTTTTCATCGAGATCATGGATTGTAAAAGACACAAGTCACCTCTTGGTTCATAATAACTAAATAGTGGTTCAATGTCAATTGATGTTGTTGAACAGCCTTTAAAATCCTTTACAACGCCCGTGTAAAATGGCATACTGTCGACACAACAGCCTCACTTTCTGCCGTTTTATCCGCATCAGTAACAACAGATAAGAGTTTATCGTCTAAAAGAGTTGCGCTATGGTCGCTGTTATTATTTCGTACATAGCCGCATTCTCATTGTTCCTGTTTATGGGATTGTATGTATTCGTCGTAAAGCCTACAAACCGGATCAATATTATATTTTTTGCACTCTCCCTCTGCATGGCGGTGACAGCTTTCGGTGGGGTCCTTATTCAGGTTGTCGATGATATCGCAGTCGCCCAATGGTGGTTCAAGTTCAGCACCTCATGTACCGTCCTCTTCCCTTCATTGGTTCTGATCTTTGGAGCGGAAATTAGTTCTGTGGTGAGAAAAAAATTACTGTTTTATGCTGTCATCAGTGCACCAACGCTGGCTTTGTTCATACGACTCATGAACCACCACGCTTTGGTGGATTTGGTCCGGGTCAATGGAATCCGGGTTATGCGGGAGATCCTCTTCCCGGTCTCATTTCTTCTCAACGTCTTCCTTTTCGTTATAGCTATGATCGGCTATTTAGTTATAATGTTGATCTGGCGAAAACGGACTATAAAGATCAAAGAAAAACGGCAGGCAGCCATTTTACTCTACAGCTATTTGATCGGTATAGCCGCCGGGTTAATCCTTTTAATCCTGCTTTATTTCAAAATAATACCGTTTCTCATTCTATGGTACATCGGTGTTTTTTACTGTATAAGCAGGTTCCATTTCCTTTCCATCACCCCGGAATTGGTCTGCCGGGAACTGATAGAAAGCATAGACGAGTCAATAATTCTTCTCGACAGCGACAAAAAAATTGTCTTCTCCAATGAAAAGATCGAAGCACCGATGAAACACGTAAATGATGAATACTTCAGACTCGATGATTGGATTGTCGAATGCGGCGAGCTCGAAAACGAGCTCGACCGACTTCTTGAAGAGGAGTGTAGTTCCTTTGTCTGTCGTTGCACCTATCGTACGGAGGGTGAAAGGACCGGACCGTGCTGTTGTCATCCGACTTCGCTAGCAAATAATGTGCATTGACACTCTTCCCCTCACTTCATAGTATTCTTCACAAGATCCATGCCCAGTCAAAAAAGTCCGCACACGGTAATCCCATTCCCCCGGATACGAAAAGCAAAGAACAAAACAGTTTGTCTTACTCATCAACAATAAACGACTGGCTTTCGATCAAGCCTTCAAAATCCTCGACGGTTCCGTTATCGAGAACACACTGAATAATACGCTGTCCTTCCGGCATGAGTTCAGGGACCCTGTACTGCTCGAGTTCCCGGATAAAAAAGTCACGGAGGATGGCAGCGCCTTTTTCGTAAGGTCCGCCGGTTACTTCCGGCTGTTTGTGGGGCTGGAGAAGCTCTTCATGGATTTCCACTCCTTCCACGATTATCCGCTTGAGCGAATAGCCGAGGAGCGGCATCGGGGCCGGTTCTATCTGGTCATTCGTAAACCACGCTCCGCCCCGTCGGGATAGATATTCCCGCATAATCCATTGCGGCATAAACCGGACCCTCCAGGCCCCGATATGCTGGTTGGGACAGATGATGTAGCGCACCTTCGGTGTATTCATAATCTGCTCGAGGAGCAGGTTCGCCTGGTTGATCCGCTTTCCGGTTGCAAACGGCCAGTACGATCCCACCCCTTCAGAGGCCATCGCTTCTTCGTCAACGATACTGGGGTTGGCAAATCCTCTCGGAGAGACCAGGCGCCACAGCCAGGCCAGGGCGGGAGGGAGAATCTGGGCCATCCCGATGATCCCGTAGCTCGGGTTTTCCCGTGTACAGGGCGGGGTCCGGACCCCGAAACTGCGGATATCAACACCGACCGGTTTTGTGATTACCTGGGGAAAGCTCTTTCTCGGAAAAATAAACCGCGGGTTCGGACACGGTACGTCCGGAGCATCTTCTATATGTTCCCATAAGAGTGCCGTCCCGCCCGGTTTCGCATCAATATTGAGAAAGAGGAGCCTTTCCAAGGGATGGATAGAACGTGCCTCCACATCGGGGTCGGTACCGTAATTGGTGATGTGGTCTACTCTAATGAACCAGGACTCTTCCGCGTCTGCGATATAGAGCCTTCCATCATCGCGCTGGAAAGAGGGATGGCACAGGGCCATATCGTCAGATACAGGTTGAAGAGAGCAGGTGCGGGGGAGGATGATGTGGTGACGCTCCCCCGTTATCATATTCTCTCCTAAGAGCAGTTCTCCCCCTTCTTCCCGGTGTACATGTTCGAGCATTTCACTTTTTCCCCCGCCGCTTGCCCCTTCATGCATGATGGTCACCTTATTATCATACGGGGTCACCACCTGAACGGCGGAGGCGTGTGCTGTGATCCACCCTTCCTTCTCACCATAGTGAATGAGAGCACCGTAGATTCCCTTTTTCGCACTGGGTCCCGGATAGAGATTGTAGCTGAATATTTCATACAGCTCTTCAGACCGGTTGTGGACCACGATTTGTTTCCCGTCAAAGTGGGTATGGCGGAATGTGGGGGCCACGTAAAGAATGCAGGAAGGCGTAATCACTTCGTCAGAATTGGTAATGTCTTTGATGCCCTGCAGCAGGGAAAGCCCGTAGGCAAAAAAACCGACATTCTTCGGGGCGATAACCAGTGCATATGCACCTACCACTTCCTGTCCGACTGTAAATACATAACAACCCAATTCCTGGGTTTTGAGCCACTGCAGCGTCTCTTCCCGGACCGTTGGGAAAGAGCCTTCATAGCGGTCGCTGTATCGTGGTTTGTCAGTCGGCATCTCATCCCCGATGAGCATACATTCGGGGTCCCGCCTGCGCATGTACGGTTCCATGTAGTTTACCGCTATTCCATTTTTGACCCTGCAGACCTGGGCTTCGGTAACCTTTCCTTTTCCTTCTACGGGAAAAGATACGTTAAACCACTCCTCTCCCGGTATTGGTACTGTCGCCTCGATCAGTTCTTCGTGACTGGAAAAGAAGGTGTACCCTCTGCTTTCCTCCAATACATGGGCCAGTTCAACAGGCAGATGCACGCTGCCTACGGTTTTGCGTTCAATCATCATACAATCCTTTTGGTGTTTGTACTGCAGGTTTAGAGGTAAGGATAATGAAAAAGGGGCAATAATGCAATGCGCTTCTTACGTTTCCGTTTTGACCGTTGCCAGTTTTTCCACGATAAATCCGTCCGCGATGGAGAAGAGGACCATGCTCACAGTCAGAATTATTACCACATCGATTCCGAAGTAGAGAATCATGGTTGCAAAAAATAAAATGTAAAATACTAAAAGAAACTGTTCCACCGTCTTGTACTTATTTGCGTGGTTTAACCGAGCGCTTGGATTTCTTCCCAGCCTGTGGGTAATGAATCAAATAGATTAACAGCAAATGAGCTGTTACCTACCTTCTCAGCAGCCTTTACATCAAAGGTGATCCAGCAGCCCTCCAGTTCCTCGGCAAGAGCCGCATAAGCTGCGTCATATCCTGTAAGGCCTTGTAATATAAACCGCTTACTGCGATCTACGATTGCTTCTGTAAGCGGATAGCGTAGTAAGCCGGATTGAAGAACAGGGGTGATTGCCGTTGAAAATGCCTTGTACGGTTCCGGATGGAGTCTGGATAACACGGACAGGACTTCGAAGCCAAATAGTTCAGGTACCGCAAAAAACTCCGGCAATTCCAATACACGGCGCAGTACAGATTCAGCCCGGTCATAGGCTTCTTCTTCCAGTACCCACCGTAGTGCTACCGATGCGTCGATTACGTATCTCACTTCAAGTTACCGCGTAATTGACGGAGAGCTTCGACACTGGTTGTTTCTTCTTTTCCGGGTTTTCGTATGTTCCGGATTTCCTTTAGAAGTTTATCTCTCTCTTCTTCCGCCTGCTTATCGAGAAAACGGGTTTGAAAATCCTTAATTGGAACTAAGGCGGCTCGTAGCTTTTTCCCTTTGGTTATCAACACCGGTTCATTTTTCTCTTCGAGATATGCAAGAACCTCACCGAACTTATTACGAATTGTTAGAGCATTTACAGTCTTCATAGAGTGATGTTAAAATGAAAAACTATACATGTCAAGTGTATATGTATTGTGTATATGTTTTTATTTTCTGAAACTGCACCATAGTATACATCTGTATTTGCATACTCTCTCCATAAAGAGTAAAATGGACTGAGAAGAGAGTGACGCTCATGGCAACAGCAGATAAAATTGAAGAAAAAACAATAAAATCGGCACTTTCAGATCTCAAGAACCGATTGAACGGTCTCCTTGGCGATAAACTCGAACTGTGTGCACTTTTCGGATCGAGAGCACGGGGAGATTACGATCCTGACTCCGATATCGATATTGCTGTTGTAGTTCGCGGATTGAATAGAAAGTTGAGAGAGAATATATATGAAAAGATTGCATCTGTTGAATTGGACCATCTAGTCCCAATTTCATGCATTCTTTTGTCTACGCAAGAGTATAGGAAATTGATAAAAAGAGAAAGACGTTTGGCTTTAGATATTAAAGAGGAGGGTATACCTCTGTGAATAACGAGAACAAAAAGCTAAATATCTCGGAAGAATTGAGTAGAGCAGAAAAGGCGTATCGTTCTGCTAATCTTCTGTTTGAAAATGATCTTATTTCCGATGCAGTATCAAAGTTGTATTACTATCTGCTCTATCACATTCGAGCAATACTTTTATCAAAAGATTTGGAACCTCGAAGTCATGAGGGGGCTCTAAGGCTGTTTAGTCTACACTTTGTAAAAACCGGTGTGTTTGATACAGACGCCTCTCATGTATTCTCAAAGATGATGAAATTCAGAGAGGAAGCAGACTATAATCCGTCATATTCATTTACAGGCGGCGATTTCACTGAGTTTCAGGATGAAGTCGAAAAGATAACACGACAGATCAAAGATTATCTTTCTCAGCAAAATTTAATAGAGGGCGGATAAATTTCCTTCCGAGCTCCCTCCCCGGCTTAATATGCCGCCTACTTCATCGACAGATTGAACACGCCGTCCCAGTTCTCGGGCGGTGCTTTTTTCTTGAAATCAGTGCACCGTTTGATGTATGTCTGGGCAGGTCCGTCTTCCGGCTTGTAATCGAGGACCTTCTGGAATTGTTCGGTTGCCGCGTCCCACTCCCGTCTCTCGAATATATCAAGCGCGTGATGAAACGTATCTATCGCCGTTCTCTCTTCGCTCGAGATGTTTGCCCATTCGTCGATCAGTTCATAGAGCCGGACAGGTTCCTGGATACCGACGACCCGTACCCGGTCCAGTTTTCGAGTGGCGAACTCCCGTCCTCCCGCAGTGTAGGTGGTCTCACTTATCAGCGTCCAGGAGCCGTACTGTTTGTTTACTCCCTCCAGCCGAGCAGCCAGGTTGACCGAGTTTCCCATCATGGTGTAATCCATTTTCTGGGCGGTCCCCATATTGCCGACGACCATCTCTCCGGTGTTTATACCGATTCTGGTATAAAGCGGCTGAGGGCTAAAGTTTTCTTCTATGACCCGCTGATTTAATTCTTTCTCTGCGCGGCGCATCCGTATTGCCGACAAGCAAGCACGCCGAGCATGGTCTTCGAGCGTGATCGGGGCGCCGAAAAAGGAGATAATTGCATCCCCCTCGTATTTATCAATCGTCCCTTTGAGCTCGAGGATGATGTCGCTCATCTCCGTCAGATACCTATTGAGCAGCCGGACCAAATCGGTCGGGTCCATATTTTCAGAAATAGTGGAGAACCCTTTTACATCGGTAAAGAATGCAGTCAGATACTTCTTCTCGCCCCCTAACGCCAGCATGTCCGGATTGTCCATAATCTCATTGATAACATCGGTGGAGAGATAGTGGCTGAAGGCATTACGGATGAACGTCTTTTCTTTTGCCGTTGCCAGAAACTTGATGATGGTAAGGGCGATAAAGGTAACCACCGTTGCCAGAAGCGGGGTCAATATCTGAAAGTAGCTCCCGGTAAGAATAAAATAAGCTGCGGCCGCTCCCACGATCAGGATGATAAAAGCAATACCCACCACGATCGAAATACCGGGATTGAGATTTCTAATCAAGAAAAATACGAGCAAAGCCAAGACGGCTGCTGCGATTGCTGAATACCACCAGGGAAGAATATCGATAAACCGTTGGGAGAGAATAGTATTGATAATGGAAGCGTGGGTCCCGACATTATCGTACGTTTCATCGAACGGATTCACCCCGCGGTCGGTAGTAGCCGTCCCCGTCCAGCCGATTATACAAAGAGCACCCTCCAGGTTCTTTTGGAGGATGTCTCTGGTTTCTGCAGTGTTTGTATAGATGTCCCGGGTTGCGGCGAACAGCTCCGTTACATCCTGCTTAACCTGTGTATAGTGTTCTCGATACTCTTCGGGCAGATCATCCTGGGACAATACCCGGTTTAACTCTGCTTGGATCTGATTCTCCGCTTCCCCTTCGAGAAATGTTCCCAATTCTTCAAAGAAGAACTCCCGCACCGACCGGTATTCCTCGATCGCCTCCGGATCCCCGCCTTCGAGTACGTCGTTTTTGATACCTTCAGCATAGTTGTATGCATCGAGCAGGTTACTGTCGCCCCGGTAAAAAGAAAGATATCCTGCCTCATCCATTATGGAAACATTGTGCAAGAGGCTTTTTTCCTGCCGGTCGTGGAGTACTAAATAGTAATAGGAGAGATGCGTAAAGCTTTCTTCGAACTCTTTTTTGGGCCAATTGATAAGTACTTTTCCGTTTTCATCCCTGGGGATGGTTATGTCCGATAGTTCTCCTCCCGGCACAGACGCCCCTTCGAGTTTGATCGAATCTTTGGATATTGAAATGTCGGGGCTACCGAGCCAGTCGACCAGAGGGGCAAAGGCAAGCTGAGGAAAAACTTCTCCTGCATATTCGGTCATGAGATCAATTCTTCTCCGCACGCCGTCCGGGTCGATGATGATGTTGGGAAATCCGGCACCGGCCCCGTTACTGAGTATGGGGAGAATGGCCGGACGGATGTCCTCGGCTTTTGCTAATGAACCATCGTTTTGTACCACATTCTCCAAAGCGATGTTTCCCCTGGTCCACTCTCTCACCTGTTCAGGGACATCTTCGTCTTCTTCGGGAAGCATGTTTACGGTAAAGTAAGCCTTCCCGAAAAAACGTGCCGCCTTGCCGAGATACACATCATTATTCCGGGCAATGTCGTTTACTTCCTGCAGCAGGCGGTCTCGGGCTTCCGCAGTCAAGCCTGTCAGCTGGTCTACGAAATCCTGCGCGTCTTCCATAGAGATGTTCCCTTCCGCTATCGCTTGGAACAAGCCGGTTATGTTCTCCTGAATAGCCGAAAACTCCTGCGAAAACTCCTGGGGAATATCTTCGTTGAGCAGTTCCCTGTTTACCCCTAACGGGCTGTCTTCGGTGTACTCGATATCGAAGACGGCATAACGGGCACCGAACTCTTTCATCCTGATAAGGCCGTCCGCCATAACGGCCCGGCTCCAGGGGAACATTCCTACCTTAGCAATTGCCAAGTCGTCGATATCGAGGAGGAGAATTTTTTCATGTTCCTGTATCTCGGGCTTAATGTGGAGAAATTGATCGAACACTCTGTTTTCCGCATTGCGGTAAAATGTAACGAAGTTAAGCAGGATAAAAGCTGCAGCTGCCAGGACCGGAATAATGAAATTTATATTTACTACCTTTCTGCTCATGTTTTTTCCTTTTTTTTCGTTATATAGCTTTACAGCGGCTTATGAGTGGGATATATTATAACATAGATATTCAAAAAGGGTGGAAAAAATGGTAAGAAAAAAAATTCAAATGTTCTTTTTGGGTTTTTTGCTTTTCCTGCCGACCTTTCTTTTTTCTCAATCTAATGCTGTTATTGACGGACTCCTCGAAGAAGAAAAGGCAACATACGGAAAAGCCGTTTACATGGTGTTGTCTGCAGCAGAGCTCATTGCAGAAGATGCAACTGCAGAAGAAGCGCTTTCTGCATTGGAAAAGACAGGGTGGAAGGTAAAAATGAAACCTGCAGAAGAGCCGATTCAACTCGGAACGTACGCATATATTGTGATGCGGGCTTTCGAGATAAAAGGGGGTTTGATGTATACACTCTTTCCCGGTCCCCGATACGCTTCGCGGGAGCTTGGGTTCAAGAGCTACATCAAGCGGGACGCCGGTGCATACCGGACCCTCTCCGGGCGGGAGGCCCTGCGCATATTGGGCAGAGTTATGCTGGATAGAGGAGCGTAGGTATGAAAAGAGTACTCTTTTTTGTTATAATTCTTTTGGCAGCGGCCGGAACGGTCACAGCATTTGATTTCGGTCTCACTATCGATAATTCCACCGGTTTTACCAAAGATGACGAGGCGGAGTTTACCCAGCGGGACAAGGCCGCACTCTGGTTCGATGGAAATATCACCAAAAACCTCACCTTTGCGACCCAGGGTAGCTACACGTTCACGATCGATCGGCCGGTATTCTTCGACCTCGAGCTCCTGCGGGTCGGCGGTAATTTTGCCAATACCGGCGAAAATCCGTTTTCGTTTTCGTTTAAGGCGGGCCGTTTTAAAGTAAATGATTTTTCCAACAAAGTACTCTCCCATACGGTAGACGGCGGGTATATCGAACTCGCCTCTCCGACTATGGCCGTCTCTTTTTCTTCCGGTTTTACCGGTTTGGTCCAGAAGCCGGCAAGTTCGGTGCTTATATCGTTATCTGACGTAGAAGACAGGGAACTCGACGGGTATTATTTCGGATCTCATCGTTTTATCCAGGGGATGAATCTTAAGTTTCCGGAAATCATCTTTAACCAAACCCTAAATCTTTCCGTCTTGTATCAGCGCGATTTGCGGGCAGAAGAGCGGCTCCATTCAGGAGGGGGGCATGTGCACACGTTCTATCACGGAGCAGGTCTGACCGGACCGATTGTCCCTCCCCTTTACTACAAAGCGTTTGTGTATATCAACAGCGGGACCGTTGCCGGTGATTCGCTCTTAGCGGAGATGGCCGGAGTAACGTTGAATCTCTATCTACAGGAACTTCTCGGGTCAAAGGTGACTCTGGATTTTGTCTACGCAAGCGGGGATGCCGATTACGACTCGTTCTATGAAGGGAATACGGAAGGGGCGGCGACGGCGTTTGTCCCTATCTCCGTATCGACACCTGCCCTGGTATTTGCTCCGCAGTTGTCCAATATTCTCTACGGTACTTTCTCGTATACAATTAAACCGCTCTACAATCTCGACTCGGAAGCGGCTAAAAAGTTTTCTATAGAATTAAAAGTAAGTCCGTTCTTACGGCCTACTCCGGGGCCGATATCGGTCAGCGGGGTGGATGAGGATTCTGAAGAACTGTACGCAGGGACGGAATTAGATATGGTCATCAGTGCGAGGCCGCTTTCGGACCTCGGGCTGGGGCTTTCATTTGGCATGTTCTTTCCGGGTATGATAATGGAATCTGAAGAGGTCCAGCTCCTGGGAAGATTCGATTTGTCGGTATCATTTTGACAGGAGGGATAATGATGCAAAACAGTAACAGAAAATATAGTGTGATTTCACTACTCGTGGTACTTTTTTTTCTGGCGGGAACGATGGCCGCCTTTGCCGCTCAAGAGGCGGTTTTAAAAGAAGCAAGCGGTAAAGTAGAGCTGAGGGCCCCGGGAAGGGGGTGGCAGCCTGCACGTGTTGGTATGGCCCTTACCAAAGGGACGACAATCTCTACCGGGTTCGGGGCAAAAGCTGTTCTTGATCTAGGTGCGTCGGTTGTCGAGGTAAAAGCTCTGACGAGGATGACGCTCGAAGAGCTGCTCGAGCAGGAAGGGACGATAAAAACCGAACTGTTCCTCGACGTGGGCAGGGTCAAGGCGCAAATCCAGACCGGAGAAGATCTTCGCCACGATTTTAAACTGAAGAGCACGGTCTCAACAGCATCGGTCCGCGGTACAACCCTGGAGGGGGACGGAGAAGTGTGGGTCTCTGAAGACGGATCGTTCGTTGTGTCCAACAATGTCGGGCAGTCAACCACCGTCTCTACCGGAGAGAGTACAACTGTTAACGAGGGCGAGCCGCCGGCCTCTCCGCAGGATGTCGCTGAAAATGAAACCAACGTCGAGACTTCGACCAACCCGAGTGAGGGAGGGGGCGGCGATATCGCTCCGCCTACCATCTTCATACCGGAACTGCCCGATCTGCCTACAACCACTACCGTAACAATTACCTGGGAATAACTACCAATCAGGGGCCGCTGCCACGGCCCCTGGTTTTTATCCGAGCCGGTTCTCAATTGCAGTAATCACAGTATCAAGCGCTTTAATCCGGGCGTACCACTTGCAGTTCGATTCGACGATTG
>CAZQKT010000094.1:0-14921 GCA_964594055.1 uncultured Spirochaetales bacterium | reverse complement strand
GGTGTATCGAAGGTTGCAGAGTTTTTAGGCGAAATTGCGTCGGCCAGCAAGGAACAGGCCCAGGCGATTGATCAAATTACCGAAGGGCTCGATCAGATCGACCAGGTTACGCAAAGCAATACGGCAAGTGCGGAGGAGAGCGCCTCAGCAGCAGAAGAACTTGCCTCCCAGGCACAGCAGATAAAAGCGATGGTCGCCAGGTTTAAACTGCTCGACGGCGAAGGAACAGGTGAACAGCTTCTTTTATCAGATAAAGGACAAAACAGAACACAATCCGACCACTACGATGAATACGGCGAAGAGGTCGGCATAAAAGAGTATTAAGATAAATCATTATCCATCAAAAGCAGAGAGGGAGATTGCTCAAAATCTCCCTCTCTGCTACTATACGTATCAAGGTATCGTGATGGATAGATTACTTATTGTCGGGGCGGTCGCGGACAATCCTTTTGTCGAAGATGTTGTCCAGTATCTCAATCAACAGGAAGATTATTCCGATCTTATCTCATTAAAGAGTTTTCTCAACACCGAATTTTGTCCGCGTTTTATCGTTGATGAAGCGGACTGGACGAATATCGGAAACAAACTCGAGGGAAGACACGTTTTTATTGTAAGCAACTCGATGGGATCTATTACCCGCAACGACCTTGCAATGAGAAATTGTCTCATAGCTCGGGCTGCTAAGGACAATGGAGCAGCGAAGGTGACCTTGCTCGAGCCCGACCTGTTCTACAGTGCACAGGACAGGGGACCGAGAAAGGAGCACGGACTGGTAGGGTTCGAACGGGACTTCGCCGATTATAAGAAATTCGACGGCCAGCCGTTTTCGGCAAGGCTCTATGCGGACCTCCTTCAGCGTGCCGGTGTTGATGAGGTCATTACCGTTCACAATCACTCCTGTTCGGTTAAAAGCATCTTCATGGACCGGTTTTCCGGCTATTATTACAATCTTCAGCCCGCAGATGTGTACGCCGGCTATCTCAGGGATTCTGATGTAGCTGATTTTACCCGGCTTATCCTCTGCGCCCCTGATGAAGGGGCGGTCCCGTTTGCAAAAGAGGTAAAAAAAGAGCTCAAAGACGATGCGGTCCCCCTTCTCTGTATTGAAAAGGAGCGAAAAGACGAACGTGATGTCGTGGTCAAGCAGGCGGAATTCAGCGAAGTTTCACTCGATGAGATCAAGGGCAAGGATATCGTTATTGTCGATGATATGGTCCGCACAGGTAACACTGTTATTGAAAGCTGTAAGATGCTCCGTGAATACGGGCCGAGGCGGATTGTTTTCTTTGTTACCCATTTTTATTCGAGCAGAGAGGGGCGCATGAACTTAAATGATTCCTCCCTCGATGAGATCGTTACTACCAATGCAATCCCGCAGATTTTGAACCGGGATATGCAGGGGAGACTGCGTCACAAGATGGTCGTGCTCATGGTCCAGAAATGGATATGTAAGTTTGTTCTCGAGATGCTTGGAGAGGACTCCTCAGTGTTGTCGAAACCGTTTTATCGCGAGGACATGTCTTCAAAACATCCCCGGTGGCGGGGAGAAATGGGACCGCTTTTCTCAGGAAATAAATAGCATATACCGAACACTCTGTTCGAGTTTTGAAACTGCACTCTTAAAACTGCAGTCTTACCCCCAATTGCGCACCGAAAGATTCATCAACAAAATTGTACATGATACCGAAATCGGTTTTCAATACCCACAAATTTATCGAGAGGCCCCCAAACGCACGGAATGTAAACCCGTTTACCCACTGCTGCACGGTAAACCCGTCTTCGGAAAGTTCCGGAATATCACCGGTCTCATCCGGATATTCTTCTTTGATCCGTTCGATATTTTCTATCAGGTCGTCTACTTCATCATCGCTGAGTTTGTTTCCCGAATCATCATAGATGATCATGTCGGTATACATACCTCCTCCGGCCTGGGAGCGCGCGTAAGAAGCACCGATGCCGATATACGGGGTGAACAGATAGATGATCTTTTTGCTTACCTGCGCCTTGAGATCTATGGTGTGGGTCTGCCACCGAAATCCGAGAGAGGGGTCTTCCAGCGAAAAGCTGTATGTACTCGTATCATCTTTACCTCCCTTACTGTCATCGGGCAGTTCCACATCACCAATTTCAATGTTCTCACCCATAATATCCGGGATGTTGAAACTACCCCGCATATAGGTGTAGCCGCCGCCGACGGAGATCCTCGGTACGAATACTTTTTCCTCTACCAGCCTGAAACGGACATCACCTCCGAGCATCAGGTAGTCTAAATCAACGCCGGCATAACCGATTTCCCTCTGAAGATCAGTTGGGATAAATCCGACCTTTAGCCCCAAATCGAACGGGATGAGAAAACCGCCGAGTCGGAAATCAATGCTGTAAGCAGGAATGGGAAATCCTAAAAACGCCTTAGGAATACCGTTTTCTTCATATATAGTTTTCAGATCATCTATTGAAAGGCCGAGCGGATCTAAAAAGCCGCTGACCGTACTGATAGGTGTGAGGACCGCCCCGGCGGTTATTCCGATACCGAGGTGGGGAAACTGTCCGATGTGTGCAGTCGACCACTGCAGCCCAATGGTTGACGCCATCGGGAGGGTCCCTGCTACGCCTTCGGCAAAATCATTGAAAGCCGATTTCATATCGCTAAAGTCAAAATCATCGTCCGCTCCCCAAATACCAGCGGTCATGATGCTCATAACGAGGAGTACAAACACTAACCGTTTCATCTTCATGCACAGCTCCTTTGTTCTCGAGTTCTCTTAATCAAATATAGCACTTTTTTTTAGTTTTTCGCAAGAATTTGAGAAAATGAATGAATATAATATACGATTATCTCTTGAAAATACCGTTTAATTATCATTACAATAGACGGAAGAATGCGGGACTACACAGAACGGGTCGAAAAACTCGAGAATACTCTCAATAAGATCAGTGAAAAACTCGAGATGCTCAAGGAACATCCCGAGTTTCACGACCTTTCTACGGAAGAACAGCCTTCTCAATCGGTCCCGACCACTATTTTACCGGATTTGTCCATCAAACAAGCAGGAACATCTCTCCTCGAGGTCTTCGGCTTTTCGCCTACCGACGATTCGTCGTTGTGCGGTAAAAAACTCACCGATTTGATACCGGAACATATGCACGCCTGCTTCCTGCGACAGTGGGAGGAAGGAACGAAGCCCCCTAACGGGAATAATCCTCCGGAATCGTTTGTCGTAAAAACAAACGGTTTTCACCGGGGCAGCTATGAAATGCCGGTAAAAATACACGTAGAAAAGAACGGAGACCGGGATTACGGTATCTCGGTTGAGGATGTCTCTTGCAGAACAGCAATTGAGAAGGAACTCTTTGTTAGCCGGGAGAATTACCGTATATTAGCCGAGACCGCAACCGATGCCATTATCCAGATAAAAATTGATCTGTTTATCAGGTTTGCAAACAGTGCGGTAAAAAAGATTTTCGGCTATTCGACCGAGGAGGTAACCGGAAAAAGTATCGGTATACTGTTTCCGCATTCCCGATATAAGAATTATCAATCGTTGATAGAAAAGTATTTTTATATCGATGATCAGCACAGGGAAGATACAGGATTAAAAAACTCCATAGAGATACTCGGTAAACGGAAAGACGGGGAGATGATTCCTTTAGAAATTTCGTTCGGCAATTCGATGGGAGTAGGAGAGAACCGGATACTGACGTGCATCATCAGGGATATTGCATTACGGAAGAAGGCCGAACGGAGGCTGAAATACCTTGCCTATCACGATAAGCTGACCTCACTCGGCAACCGGGACCGGCTCAGTGAAAGTCTCGACCAAATTCTGGCCGAAATTCAGCGCAACACGGACCGGAAAGCAGCTCTGCTTTTCCTCGATTTAGACGGGTTTAAAAAAGTTAATGACAGTCTCGGTCATGAGATGGGAGATATGATTCTCAAAGAAACGGCAAAAAGGCTGAGCAACTGCCTTCGAAAAGAAGACCAGGTTTACCGGATACAGATGGAGGATATTTTCAGGTTCGGCGGTGATGAGTTTACCCTCCTGCTGCCCCATGTTCAGAATCCGGAAGACCCCGCAGTTGTAGCAAAGCGGATTATAGACCGGGTTTTAGAGCCGTTCCATATTGAAGGGGACGGTTCGATCTCTAATATCAATATGGGCGTGAGTGTAGGAATAGCACTTATCCCCGAAGATGGAAAAGACAAGTCAACTCTCTTACGGAATGCAGATGCGGCGATGTATCATGCAAAAGAGTTTGGAAATACGTATATGTTTTTCACCAAAGAGATGAACAACAAAGCTGTGGAACGGCTTATGCTCGAAGAAGGGCTGCGAAAAGCGATCGGCACGAACAGCTTTGAACTGCATTATCAGCCGATCGTAGATAAAGAGGGCACAATAAAAGGATTAGAAGCGCTCATCCGGTGGAACCACCCTGAGCAGGGAGTAATCCCTCCGGACAAGTTCATCAGTATAGCGGAAGACACCAGACTCATTCTGCCCATCGGTGCGTGGGTGTTGGAAACCGCATGCAGACAGTTAAAAAAACTGCATGCCGTCGGCTATGAGGACCTTTACATCAGTATCAATATCTCCGCGAAACAGCTCGAAAAAGACGATCTTGCCTCTAAGGTGCGGACTGTGTTGCAGCGGGTAGGTTTAGAACCGAGTTATATTACCTTAGAGTTGACCGAGACCAACATCATGCAAGACCCCGAGACGGCCATTAAAAAAATGAATAATCTCATTACCACGAATAACGGTATCAAGTTAGCTATTGATGATTTCGGCACCGGGTATTCTTCGCTGAGTTATCTCTCCCGGTTCCCTATACAACATCTAAAAATTGATAAATCGTTTGTCATCAATATGTATCGGGGAAACAATATGAAGATTATCAATTCAATTCTCAGTTTAGGAAACAGCCTCGGTCTCAATGTCATTGCAGAAGGTGTAGAGACCAAAGAACAGATGGAATACCTCTACAGAAAAAGCTGCAGGGCCTTTCAGGGGTACTACTATAACAAACCACTTACAATCGAAGAACTCGCCGCTAAACTACAATCACAGAAAAGCACAGGATAAAACAGTGTCAAAACCGCAGTGATTCCTGCAGTTTCAACTGGTTTACCAAAACAAGTGCGGTCATAGCCTCAACTACCGGCACGATCCGGGGACAAATGCAGGGATCATGGCGGCCTTCAGTTATAATTTCCGTCTCTTCTCCGTCGGTAGTTACTGTTTTCTGTGCTTTTGTGATAGAGGAGGTCGGTTTGACTGCGACCCGAAATACAATATCCGCACCGGTGCTGATCCCGCCGATAATCCCGCCGGAATTGTTGCTCAAAAAACCGGTGCTGTCCATCCAGTCGTTATGCTCGCTTCCTGTCATCCCCGCGCATGAAAATCCTGCGCCAAACTCGATCCCTTTGACGGCCCCGATCGAGACGAGGGCTTTGGCCAGTTCCGCATCGAGTTTATCGAAAACAGGGTCTCCCACCCCCGGTTTGACACCCCGGACCACACACTCGACAATGCCTCCCGCACTGTCGCCCTTTTCGGCCAATGCGGTAATTTTCTCCGTCATTCGGGCCGCAGCCTGCAAATCGGCTGCCCGCATCATGTTCTTCTCAATAACGGAGAAATCGATCGAGCTACAGCCGACCCCTGCAGCTTCCCTGGTGTAGGCGGTAATACCGATATTCTCCTGGGCGAGGATTTTTTTCGCGATGGCCCCGGCAGCTACTCTTCCTGCAGTTTCCCGCCCGGAGGCGCGTCCGCTCCCCCTGTAATCCCGGATTCCGTATTTTTTGTGGTAGGTATAATCGGCATGGCCGGGCCGGTAGAGCTCTTTAATTGCTTCATACGCCTTCGGGTCTGCATCTTTGTTGTAGATAATCAGTAAAACAGGTGTTCCGGTAGTGCTGCCTGTAAAGACACCTGAAAGGATGGACACCAGGTCACTCTCTTTTCGGGGTGTGGTCACTGATGATTGCCCCGGCTTTCTACGGTCAAGCTCCTGCTGGACCTCGGCGGCAGTAAGCGGAATCCCCGGCGGTACACCGTCTATCACAACCCCGACAGCGCCTCCGTGCGACTCACCAAACGTCGTGATACGAAATACTGACCCGAAACTGTTTCCTGCCATGGTTTCCGTCCTTACCCCTTGCCTTACATCTTGAGATCTGCATTTTCAATGACCCGCTCGAGCGTATCGACGCACTCCCGGACCGACCTCCCTTCTGCAGTAAAAGTGATGTCGGCATATGCTTCGAGCAACTCGTTCCGTTTCTCATAGAGCAGGTAAAAGCTTTCCCATGGATTGTTCTTATCTAAGAAGGGAGGAATTCCCCGTTTTACAATCCTTTTGAATAATACCTCGGGCTGTTCTTTGAGATAAATGAACGTCCCGACGTCTTTAAGAAGAGCGAGTGCCCCGTTGTTCTCGATCAATCCACCGCCTGCGGCGAGAACCGGAAGACGGTTGTGCGAATACTTTTCAATACTGTCTTTTACAGCTTCAGTTTCGAGGGAGCGGAAAAAATCCCGGCCGTGTTTTCGGTAAATCTCCCTGCAGGTAAATCTTCCCTCCGGATCATACAGAGATTCGAGAACGCGGTCTACATCGATAAACGTCCGATCGAGACGGGCAGCGAGAAGTTTCCCGACCGACGTTTTGCCGGAATGTTTTATGCCGGTTAGAATAATATGTTTCCTGTTTCTTTCTTCTATCACTTTTCCATCACTATCGGTCCCTACCGGTGAACTCTTTCTCGAATGATCCTTGAAAACTGTCGGTGCCGATGAAAAAATAGAAGGCGAGATCACGGGCCAATACAGGTGCTTCTTGAAACGTTCTGTCAAATCGAAAGCTCAATCCCGTGCCCACAGGTAGTGAACCGAGACTAACTCCCACTTCCGCGTTTAGTTCGAATCCGACGTAAAAATAATCATCAACAATGAACTCGGGATCTACTACCCCCCAATCGGCCACTGTTTCAAAGTGGAAACCTCCTCCGATTCTTTGAATATTGATTCCGAACATGTTGTATCCCAAAGGCAGGGGTGCATCGAGAAGGGCAATGGTAAAAAGATAATCGATCGCGGCCAACACACGTCCTTCATACTGTTTCAGATCAGGGAGGAACATCCCCCGTGGAACAGTGGAGTTTACCGGTGTGGTAGATTCAAGAAGTTTAGGAGTGGTATAATCCGCTTTTAATCCGAGTTTTAGCACATGATGATTGAAGAAACTGGGCAGGTGGGCTGCCAGGTCCCCCTCTAATGTGAAACCTTCTCTCGAGATTGAGCCTACCGGTAACGGGACAGACCCGTCGAGCTCTATTTCAAAAAGAAGCGGGGAATACAGGTCCCGGGGGGCTTTGTGTTTCCGGGTTTCGAAGGCCACTCCACCGTAGAGATAGAGTAGGTTGTCCGTATCGAATTCTCTCTCCGTTCCCAAACCAAAGACGGGGAAGGGTTCGTTGTCAATAAATCGCAACCGATGCCGGAGACCGGTAGTGAGACCCAGTTCATGGCTTGCAGAGAAGAGCGAGTAGGAGAAAATCGGCAATGAGATACCGAAGCTCTGGTAGGTTGTCTGATAATTATCGCTATCCTGTATCGGAATGTACGCTTGCGAGAGTGCATAGGTGAGGTCAAAAGGATACACCCGGACTGATGCCGAAACAGCAGCCCCGAGCTGGAAGATATCGAGACGGGTAGTAAGAGCGACCTGCCATTCTGCATTCCCGAGCACGGAGGCGCCGTACACATACGCGCCGAGCCCGAATACGGGTCCCGGAGAAGAGATGGTGTTCACGTAAAACGGTATGGGAAGCCAGAAAAGCGGTGCGGGAAAGTCGATGTACGGCTTGATTTTATCGGAGGGCAGCGGCTGTTGAGGCTGGTGCTGCTGAGGCTTTGTCTGCCCGGCGTCACCGGTGCTGTCCCGGTCCCGGGAAGGTCCGGCCGCCTTCTCTGTCTGTGAAAGAAGCAGGTTTTGAGAAAATGAAAACGGCTTTTGTTTGAGAACATACCCGTTCGGAGAATAGGAAGAGTAGATAATCCGTCCGTCCGTAACGATTCCGCCGAAAGCGCCTATCGGATCATTGCATACCGTAGATCCTCTGCTTTGTCGGGACACGTTCTCTACGGAAACTGCGTTTATCGTAAGCTTTTTCCCGGAGTCGGAAGTAAAAAGTACCGTATCGTTGTCTATAAAACGGGGAAAAAAGTGACTTTCGGTGTGTCCATCGTTACTCTCAGACTGTCTTTCCGTCCCCGTTAGTTGAAATGCTTTCTGTTCCGTTCTATCGAAAACCCAAATATGCTGGTTTCCCTTGTCATGGAGGGCGAAACAGATACGGTTTCCATCGGGGGAGAATTGCGGATTGAAAACCGTGGTCCGCGGTTTTTCGAAAAACGGCTCTGTTGTCCCGGTCTCAAGGTCTACCTGTACCAGTCTGCTGTATGGCCCCTTCCCCTCTACAGCGACCGCAGCCAAACCGTCGGGTGAGAGTGCAGGCTGCCAGAGCCCCCCGCCGGCGGTGACCTGTACTGTTTTTCCGGTTTCACCACTCCACCGGTAGATTCGGGATGTATAAGTATATCCCGCCGGGTGCTCAGTGGTGCTTTTTCCCGCGGAAAAAAGGACCTCGGCCCCGTCTTTCGTGGTAGTAAAGGAGGAGTAGTCTGTGAGAGATGTTTCTACGATAATCTGTTCTTCTTCTGTCTCGGGGTCGTAGGAGACAATTGCAGGCTGTTTACCGAGTGTGCTTCGATACAAATAGAGACCGCGGTCTGTGACCCGTGGTGAATAATAATCGCCTATCACGTCCGGGGTAATCCTGAATCCGTCAGGTATGTTTCGGTCTTCTCTATATTTTTGCTGCAGATCATTTTTCATATCGTTGAAGATTTCCAGTGCAGTAATACCGGTGGTATTTTTTATTGCTAATCGTGGTCCTATAAAGGGAAAGGAAACAAATTTTTTGTGGATTTTTGTGAAAATATCTTTGCCGAACCGCTCCATCATATAGGAGACTAAAAGATAGCCTGCAACATAGATTCTTCCCCGGGGAGGGTAGGAAGATGAGTAGGATGCCTGCCTGAGAGAAAAAAACTCATATTCCATGATGGGGGCCTTATAGACCAATTCAAAAAACGGGTTTCTGCCCCGGCCCCCCTCTGAAAAAATGGTTTCATTTACTACGGTTATCCCTTCAACCATCCATCCGGGCAGGAAAATCGTATCAGCCGGACGGATCTCAGACCCGAACACAAAGGAGAGAACATGAAAGAACCCGTGTTTATAGGTAAGATGGATATAGTGGGTCAATTCGTGTATGAACAGTACTTTGAGCCACGAGATATGGTTTGCACCGAGCCAAGGGGTCGTCGGGGCGGTGAGAAAAAGATTCATATGTGCCGGAAAAGAAGAAAAATAACCGTTAGCGGTATCGATTCTCCCGCTTACGACACACCGGATCTTTTTCGGATATGAATCGAGAAACTGTGTGAGCTCATCATACACCTCATCGCTGAAACCAATAATTTCTTCGATGTACTGTGTATTGTGCTCTTCGAAAATAAAAACAAAATGTTCGGTTTCAGTTTTTTTCCAGCCGGTAAACCGCTCCTCCGCCGGGAGAGATGAACCGACTGATAGAAGCAGCAGCAATGAAATGAAAAGTTTTACAGGCAGGTTCCCTCTCATGAGAAAAGTTGTTTTACAGGTTTCGGTCTGCTTATCTCGTACCCCTGGGCATAATCGACACGCAGTTCTTTTAAATTATCAATTATGTTTTGATTATGAACGAACTCAGCTATGGTTTGAATTCCCATCACGTGTCCTAAATTGTTGATGGCCTCTACCATGGCCCTGTCTACCTGACTTGTGTCCATGTCTTTTACAAACGAACCGTCTATCTTTAAGTAGTCGACGGGCATATCTTTGAGATAGCCAAAAGATGAAAACCCGCTTCCAAAATCGTCTAAAGCGAATGTGCAGCCGATCTCTTTCAAATCATGAATAAACTTACTTGCCTTTGCCATGTTGGTGATTGTAACGGTTTCGGTAATTTCGAAGCAGAAATTCTCCGGTTTTACCTCGTTTATTTTAATGTGCTCATAAATGTAATCGAGAAAGTTTTCATCGGCGATACTTTCCGCGGACAGGTTGATAGTAAAAAGCCGTGTGATATTGTTCCTTTCGTCAAAACCGGAAATCTGCCTGTAGATTTCCATTGCCGTACGGATTACCCATCGGTCGATACTAGGCATCATATTATACCGTTCGGCTGCAGGGAGAAAATCCGCGGGGCTTATCGTTTTTCCTTCTTCATCGATCATTCTGATGAGAAGTTCCCCTTTGTAATCTACATGGTTTGCGCTCTCCGACAGAGAGACGATCGGCTGATAGTAGAGTTCGAATCTGTTCTCCTCGAGTGCTTTGGACAGTTTTGCCACCCATTGCATCTCCCCACGCCGTTTGAGAAACAGATTGTCCGAAGTCTCGTAGAGTTTAATCCGTTTACCGCCCTCTTCTTTCGCGAGGAAAGTAGCATCGTCTGCAGCAGCAAGCACGCTGTGTATATCATTGCTTTCCTTGTTGATCATAACCAACCCGATGCTGGAATTGATGTAGAAGGAGGTAGCACCCCAGGTAAGCTTTCGTTCCGCGAGCCTTGTGTGCAGACGCCGGGCGATATTCCAGGCCATATCCTGTCCGGTGTCACGGAGAAGAATGCTGAACTCGTCTGCGCCTACCCGAGCACACACATCACTGCTTCGAAATACGGTTTTTATAATCGAGGTCGCTTCTACGAGAAGCTCGTCCCCGGCTGCATGACCGCAGGTATCGTTTATCAGTTTGAATTGGTCCAAATCGACATAGATGAGGGCATGCTGCCTGTTCTCCGTTTGGGCCGAATCTATCAATTTGGAAAGCAGGGTGGAGAAGGAGTTTCGGTTGGAAAGTCCGGTCAAAGCGTCGTGACTTGCCTGATAGGACAATTTGTTGGACATCTCCCGCATTTCCGTCAGGTCTCGTACTGCAATGACCTGGCCTTCGGTTATGTTGCCGATATCACGAATTCTGGCAATGGTGCCCTCAACCGGAATGATCTCTCCCTGTCTGTTTTTTAGGATCGCATTCTTGAAAAAAAGTGGATCACCGTTGGAGTTGTCCGTAAAGGTGGGAAACTCAAATGACTCTTCGGTGTTTTCGTTGTAAATTGTAAAAATTTCTTCTAAATTGTGGTCTCGTGCATCTTCTTCTTTCCAGCCGGTAATTTCTTCGGCAACCGGATTGAGAAACTGGATCCGGTTATTTCGGTCTGTGGCAATGATGCCGTCTTCGATGCTGTGAAGAATGGCGGAGAGTCTTCTCTCCTGTTTTTTAAGCTGTTTGTCGATTCTATGTTTATAGAGGGCGATATCAATTGTTGTGTAAAGCTCTTTCTCTTTAAACGGTTTAAGGATATAGCCGAACGGTTCCGCTTCTTTAGCCCGTTCTAATGTTTTTTCATCCGCGTACGCGGTCAGAAAGATGACCGGAATTTGCAGCTTTTGTCCGATGATCTTTGCAGCCTCGATTCCGTCGATCTCCCCTACGAGCATGATATCCATGAGAATAATGTCGGGGAGGAGCTCTTCTGCCTTTGCAATTGCGTCATTACCGGTTGCAGCCAGCGCAGAGATGGTGTAACCGAACTTCTCCAGTCTTCTCTGTAGGTCGAGTGATATTATTTTTTCATCTTCAACGATCAGTATTTTTTCGCCGGCCATATATCTGTGTACTGTCCTTATGCTGTTTGTCCTTAAGTGTATAGAGTTGCATCTAAAAAGTCAAATATCTGAGTTGTTGTATTAACCTAAATTGTCTGGTATCGTATCGGTATGGCTTTAACGAATTCCATTGACGTACAAAACCTGACTTCCCGAGTGTATCCGCGGAAAGAAGATTTGCGGGGACACTACTTTCGGGACACCACGGCCATCATCCATTCATACCCGTTCCGCAGACTGAAGCATAAAACCCAAGTGTTTTTTGCTCCGAAAAACGATCATATTTGTACCAGAATAGAACATGTTATGCATGTTGCTACCATTTCGGCTACGATCTGCCGTGCCCTCGAATTGAATGTGGATTTAGCATGGGCGATAAGCCTCGGACATGATCTCGGCCATACTCCGTTCGGCCATGTCGGAGAAAAAATTATCACGGGGCTGGTAGAAGGGGAAAAAGGATTTGTGCATGAACTCTACTCCCTGCGGGTTGTCGATCATCTGATCAATTACGGCAGAGGTTTAAATCTCACTTATGCGGTACGGGACGGCATAGCCGGCCACTGCGGTGAGCAGTTTGAGCGGGAGATAGGACCGGATTTTACGGTAAAAAAATTGGAGGAGGTTGCCGACAGGACGATTGTTCCCGCCACCTGGGAGGGGGCCGTAGTACGGACCGCCGATAAGATAGCCTACCTGGGACGAGACTTAGAAGATGCTCTGCAGCTCGGGGTAATAAAACGGCATGAGATCCCCCGCCAAATTGGCGAGCAGTTTGGAGCTTCCAACAGTGAAATAATCGATACCCTCGTCCACGATGTGGTCTCCCATACCCGCGCTCATGGGGTCGTGGGGTTTTCAGAATCTGTTTTCGATACGGTCCTTGTATTGAAAGAGTTCAATTACAGCCGAATCTACAACTCTCCGCTTCTATCAAATTATCACTCCTCGTTTGCGAGAATTCTCAAAAGTCTCTTCGATTATCTGTTTTCCCTCTTCAGAAAGTACCGGTTTAACGGCCCCGAATATAAACGGGAGGAGAATCTGCTTGCCGTTCGGTTCGGAGATTATGTTTCAAAGATGGAGGAGTTTTACAGCAGGAAAGAAGAGCTCGAAGAGAACCCTGTAATCGATTACCTTGCCGGAATGACCGATGAGTATGCAATCGATTCAGTGTATGAGATTATGGTGCCGAAACAGTTTTCGTTTCAATTTGATCAGTTTCTTATGGAATAACGGTCGGAATTCCGGGAATTTTAACTAAAATTTATATGTAATTCATATAAAAAAACGTTTAATTTTTATCTAAAAAATCAAGAATATACTTTTCATTCCCGGCCGGATGTAGTATAGTTTTCTGAAATTGATGGAAAGAGGAATGGTATATGCCTTTCTGTATCTTAGAGCGGGATAGGAAGACGTTCGAGTATTTCAAGAAATATGTAGAGTTTCTCGAAACGGAGAACCAAACCTGTCTTATTCTCGACAATAAAATCCAGGCCAAGGAAATAGAAGATCATCTGCGTCTCAACGGAATTAATTCAGCCGGTATTGATGAAAAGAAAAGAGAAGAGATTTCAAAGTGGATCGTCGACCATGCCAAACCGTTTCGGGATTATCTTAACTCCATCAAGTTGGTCTATGTGGTGTGGAAATGCATGGGCAACAGCTGGAAAAACATCAGCTGGGAAGATTTTATAACCATCGAGGACAATCTCAATCAGTTGAAAGGCAACTGCCTCGATACCATCTTTTAATGCAGTTTCGGTGCCTACATAGTTTCCCCAAAAAACATGCTGTTTACATAATCCTCTTGGAACTCGGGAGATGATGAGAGTTCGATATATGTCGTCTCATCTACGATACTGTCGCATTCGAACAGTTTGTGTTTTGAAAGCAGTGTAGTGATGGCCCCCGACCCTGCCGCATTCCCGATTACTTGTATCTTGTTTTCTAATTCTTCCGGAATCAGTCCGATGTTTACGGCATGGTTTCTATCGATATAGTTGCCGAACCCTCCGGCTAAGTATACCACATCGATATCGTCCACCGTTTTGTCCAAATATTTGATAAGGGTGGTAATTCCTGCTGCAATTGCCGCCTTCCCGTTTTGGATCTCCCGCACATCCCTCTGGGTGAGCAGGACCGGTCCTCCCGACTCGCTTTCGTGTGAGACGATAAACGCAGGCTTATCGTCAAGGGTAGTCAAACGTTTCGCGAGCAGTTTTCCGGTGTCGGTAGGAATCTCCGCCGCCTCTACCATCCTTCCGCTCGTATCGATAATACCGAAGTAGAGCAGGGTAGAGACCGTATCGACTATTCCCGATCCGCAGATTCCCACCGGCGTTTTGTTGCCTATTGTTGTAAAGGCGAGATCGTTCTCACTCAACGTAACGCTGTTTATGGCCCCGTTGATTCCTCCCACTCCGTGCCTAATGGTCGCACCTTCGAAGGCAGGACCGGCAGCAGTTGAACAGGCCGTCATATGGTCTTTGTTTCCGAGCACGATTTCTCCGTTCGTCCCGATATCTATTAAAAGACACAATGCGTCCGACGTATACATCTCACTGGCCAGCACAGCGGAGACGATGTCCGCCCCGATATATCCGGAGAGGGAGGGAATACTATACACTCTACCCGCAGGTGCGATGTTGAGGCCGAGTTCACCGGAGGGAACAATCATCCGCCGGGTGGACACCGGAATAAATGGGACCGTCGAGATATAACGAGGGGGCAGTCCTAAAGCAAGATGAATCATCGTCGTGTTCCCCACCAAAGACATACTGTAGACAGTGTCTCTTCTGACGCTGTTTCTCGATATGAGGGTTTCTATCAGGTCGTTTAACTGATCAATGATGCGTTTCTGCAGGGTGTTCAGACCGTCCGTTTCGACCATCGTATGGTTTATCCGTGAGATTACGTCCTGCCCGAATTGTTTCTGTTTGTTGAGACCGGACGTTGCATCGATCTTCTTCCCCCGGTCTAGATCAATCAGATACGCAACAACTGTGGTGGTCCCAATATCAACGGCAATCCCGTAATTGGCTGCCGTCGTATCTCCGCCTTCTATGGTAAGCAGTTCCTGCTGATTGTATACTGCAGTAACCTTGTAATCATGCTCCCGCAACA
>CAZQKT010000093.1:0-15063 GCA_964594055.1 uncultured Spirochaetales bacterium | reverse complement strand
GAAGCAGAATATAGCCGAGGATCGTGCCGGCCACACCGATTGCAACACTGCGCTTTTTCCCGATCCTGTCCCCCGCAATGCTGACTGAAATACTCGCTACCCAGTCAAAAGAGCCGAGTACTAAAGCGATCAGGCCGAGTTTAGAGGCTGTTACCCCGTATTCGGCCGAGAGCCATTGGCCGTGTGCGAGCAGAATGTGGGTAACAGCGAAAAAGTTGAACCCGCTTACCGCGACAGCACCCCACGCGGAGCGGGCGTTCTCCCCGAGGTCGAAGAACAAAGCAATATTCCTGAGGAACCCGGAACTGCGGGGTGTTTTCGCCATGTTTTCCGGTCCTGTCTTTTCAGCTGTTTTCTGCACCGGTATGGTAAAAAAGAATACGGCGTAGAGGAGCAGCCCGGCCCCTATAATGAAAAAGGGAGTATTCCATCCGACGGTTTCTATGAGCAGTCCGGAGATAGAGAGTCCTACGATTCCGGCAAGCGCCCAAGAATATTCGATAATACCCATCACCCTCGACCGGCGGTGGTACGCCAGTTTGCCGCCGAGATAAGCGTGCAGGTTAGGAGCATAGATAGAGACCCCGATACCGCTTACCACCATTCCCGTTATCAGCCCCGGGAGGCCCAGATCGAACCCGATCAAGAGATTGCCGATACCGGCCAGTGTCAACCCGATCTGAAGTACATACCGGTGGCCGATTCTGTCCGCAAGTGTTCCAAAGACCGGAGCGAGCAGCCCCATGCTCTGACGCAGCCCGACCAGCCGCCCGAGTGCAATAATACTGACTCCGAGCCCCCCGGCAAAAATGGGGAGAAACGGATTGAACAGCTGTACTGTTGTATCGATAAGCAGTTTAGCAGTAAGGCCGAGTACGATTGTGTAGGCGAGTCTTTCAAAAAAGGGACTTTTTTTCATTTCAGATTTTCATTTCAGAGTCAGACTGTACCGGCGATATCCACTGCTCCTTCGACCAAGCGCCGGATTTTCTCGAAACTTCCGCCGGTTATGAGGTCCGATTTAACAATCCAGCTTCCGCCGATGGCGAGTACGTTTTTCAAGGCAAGATAATCCGGCAAATTCCCGGCATTTATTCCTCCGGTAGGAACGAATTTAACGTTGCCGTAAGGGCCTGCAAACGCTTTGAGCATGGCGATACCGCCTGAAGCCTCGGCCGGAAAGAATTTGAGTACAGTCAAACCGTGGTCTATCCCCATTTCAACCTGGGTGGGAGAGTTAACTCCGGGTGTAATGGGAATATCGTTTTGTATACAGTAATCCACTACTTTCGGGTTGAAGCCGGGGGTGACGATAAACTGTGCCCCCGCATCGACTGCCTTCTTCACATTATCTACGGTCAAAACCGTCCCTGCTCCGACAGTTAATTCGGGGAGATGTGCAGTAAGCAGTTTAATCGACTCTTCAGCCGCATCGGTGCGGAAGGTTATCTCAGCTACCGGAAGTCCGCCTGCGATAAGGGATTTTCCCAGGTCTACAGCGTCTTGTGAACGCTCCAGTTTCACAACAGGGACAATTTTCCATTCGCCCATTTTTTCGAGTATAGTCATGAATGCCTCCTCAGCGGGCCATTATAGAGGTAAACATGAGTTTTTACAATTGAAATCAGCCCTGCCTTGACAGGAACATGGTATGGGGTGAAAATATCGAAAGATGAGACGATCCTGTTTTCTTCGTGCAGTACGTGTTTTATGAGTAATGTCCTTAAATCCGGTAAAATTCCCCAATCTCTTCTCGAGCGGTTTCTCTCTACCGTTGATAGTACGAATCCCGAGCTTCTGATTCCTCCGAAAGTGGGAGAAGATATTGCTGCTATCGATGTGGAAGACGAAGAGGTCGTGATTCTTAAAAGTGACCCGATAACCTTTGCAACCGACAGCATTGCCGAATATTCGGTAGTGGTGAACGCGAACGATATCGCCACATCGGGCGGCGTTCCCCGCTGGTTCCTTACCACAGTGCTGCTTCCCCCGAAAACGAGTGAAAAATACGCCCTCTCACTGCTCGAGGAGCTGGAGAAGGTGTGCAGGAAAAACTCCATACTTCTCTGCGGGGGCCATACCGAAATAACGGATGCAGTAACTCGTCCGGTAGTATCGGGAATGCTTATCGGTACGGCGAAAAAAGATGCATTGATCGATAAACGGTCTATGAAGGAGGGGGACAGAATCATCCTTACCAAAGGGGTTGCTGTGGAAGGGACGTCGATAATTGCGAGAGAGTTTGAAGCGAGACTCAAAGCAGAAGGGGTAAGTCCTGCCGTCATCGAAACTGCGAAGGGATTTATCGAGAACATCGGCGTTGTTAAAGATGCCCATACTGCACGAGATGCAGGAGAAATTACCGCTTTGCATGATGTTACCGAAGGGGGATTAGCTACAGCATTAGCGGAATTGGCAAAAGCGGGAGGGTGCAGTCTCAACATAGAGATGGATACAATTCCTATATTCGAAGAAACAAAACAGGTGTGCCGCCCCTTCGGAATCGACCCTTTAGGCCTTATCGGGTCGGGAAGTCTTCTCATTACCGCTTCGAAGCAGGATTGGAAACAGGTTGTCACTGCTCTCGAAGAACAGGATATCCGCGCAACTGTCATCGGAGAGGTCTTATCCAAAGGTGACGGTATTACAGCATATCGAGAGGGAAGAGAAGTCTCTTTCCCCCGGTTCGAAGTAGATGAACTTACCAAACTGTTTCAGGGGAGTACCTAATCAGGTATAGATAAATTGAAATGAAACATGAAGTAGAACAGCAATACCGTGTACAGATTAGAGAGCTCGAAGAGAGGGAGCGGCGTCTCTCCTACCGGGTGGAAATTGCCGACTCGCAGTTTAGCGGGCTTAAGGAAATCGATCAATTTCTCTCCCTTATCAAAACAAAACTGCAGCTGTCCCTCCTCTATTTAGAAATAATTCAGCAGGAAAGAGATCCGAAACGGGGAGAGATGCTTAAACAAGAGGCCCAGAAAAGGGCAAAAGATGCTTTCTTTCTCCTCGAAGATATCTATTCAGAGAACCTCTCTGAAGACCAGAAACACCTTATTACCGAAGCGAAGGAGTATCAAGAGTCGAAACGGCTCTTTCAGCAGCTGCTTCTCTACGGCGGTTCCGGTTTTTTTGATGAACCCCGCGGGGATGAAAAAAAGGCGCGCCTCATTGCAAAGACGGTGGCCGATGCGGTGAAAAAATTTAGCCGGCCGGATGATCGGTACCGTCAGTTGTTCAAGACCGAACGGCTCAAGCCGTTTTGGAAGCGTATTGTAAAAACTCTTTTTTATGTTCTTGCCCCGGAGTATCAAAAAGATCCTCCCTATGGGATTGCCGAGGGAGAGGAGACGTTCTATCAGTCGGAAAAAATCAATATGCCCCTCTCCCAGGCGGTCCTCTACTACGAGGAAGAAATCTTACCCATGCTCGAAGAAATGCTCGAGGAATCCCCGGGGGACGGTATTCTCCAGCAGCGGATCTCGGAAGTAAAGAGAAAGATCGACGGGTATAAAAAAATGACAGTCACTCCCCGGTCCCAGCCTATTGTTATGCCTAAGGATTATTATACCGAGGGAATAACCGGATATACGCCGGACGGTGAACCGCTTATTTCAGTTGCTCTTCCGGTCACATTTAACTCCAAGACGAACCTGGACAGAATGCAGGAACTCGTAAAATACGAGATTACCCGAGAACTGGCCGGAAAAGGAGTGTGCCCCGAACTCGACAGACAGTATACCTATTTAAAGGGTATGGAAAGCGGGACAAAGGGAGATTCTCTATTTCCAAGCTTAAAAGTGGGGATGAGGAAAGGGTTCGCATCACTTGCAGCCGCGTACCCACAGTTAAAAAAAGTCGAGGAAAAAGAAGAGTTTAAAAAACTTATCCGTCGTATTTCTAGAGGTGAAAAAAAAGCTGTACAAAAGCAGCTCGAACAAGAACTAATCGGTGAACCTACGTCACTTCTTCCCACACCCTGGTCCGAACATAGCGGTCCCAGCGGGTAAGGTTCTTTTTAATCAGCTCGGGTATATCGAGATCGTACGGACAGCGTTCGACGCACTCTCCGCATTCTCCGCATTCTCTGCAGTTTCTTTCTTATACGAAACCGCTTAAAATAGAATGCTGTTTGCTTCCTGCATCTCTGCCATCGCTTCGGCGAACTCTTCGTTGTCCATATACTCCCCTTTGTACTTGTCGAGACTGAGCGCCATATTTCTCTCCATCGCTTGGACCAGTTTTTCGAGGTCCTCTTCATCCATACCTTTGGGAAGTTTTCTCATCTCCGGGTTCTGAAAAACCTGCGGAGCTTCTTCTAATAGTTTTTCCAGTTTCGGTTTCAGTTCGTTAATTTTCTCCGTATATGTCTCCATAGCTCTGGTATAATCCTCGACGGTTTCTACATCGGATAGGTCTTCGTTGTACTGTTCCATTGCCTTTGTTAATCCCTGAATTCCATAGGGGTCCGTTTCACCTGTATCTTCACTGCATCCCGTATGAAGTAATATCAGTGCTGCTGCAAGCATTACCAACACGAAAAGATGTCTCAATCTCATAGTACTCTCCTTGATGTTTAATTCGTGTTAATTAAACGTAGCTATAAACAGTTCATGTGTCAATCAAAGTGGATTGTTTACTTGTTTCACTGTGAAGTTTCACTGTGAAAAGAGGAAATCTGTAAAGTCGGTTACTGTTGTAAAGTATTCAATACAGTTTTCCTGCATATACGACCGGATGCTCGGAATGTTATGGCCCCATCCTGCCCCGACAACAGGCACACGTGAAGCTTTCCCCATCTCTACTCCCGGTTTTAGATCGTCTACTATCAATGCGTCTTCCGGATCCAGGCAGAATTTTTGTATTATTTGCTCGACCGGCCAGGGACTCGGTTTCCGTTTCCAATCATCGAACTCCCATCCGAAGATAAGTTCCGGCAGCAGCGGTTCTCGGAATTGACCATTTCTCCGGTTCTCCACATAGTCGCGCCGAATGTGCTGTACTTCCGAATGGGAAACGACGGTAATGATCCCTCCCTCTCGACGGAACCGGTTAAGCATTTCTAAAAAACCGGGGAAAAAAGCGGGGACTGTTTTCTTCGTAAATTGCTGCCAGATTAAAAACTCTTCCCGTATTTCGGAGTCGGTCATACCGAGTTCATCCCGGTAGTATCGCATAACACCGGGATGGAAATTTTTTTCCATCCATTTTTCAAATGAAACGGGCGGCTCACCGGGACGGAGTTGACGCATCACCTCGAGATGGGCAGGATAATGGATTGTTTTCGAGCTGTTGACCGCGGTATCGTCGTGGTCGATTATCAGACATTTATAGGTTAGACTCATAGGAGAAAACGTACCGCAAAAAGGAGGGGAGAGTCAAATACCACTATTATTTCTGTACATTCTGCATTGTACACCGTACATTAAAAGGAAACCCGGCTGAATCTCTTATTCCGGCGGCCGGTAAGGAATGGGCCCGTGACCTTCGGTAAAACCGCTTTCTTCCGTTTTTACGAGGAATTAAACGATTTTCTTCCCGCGGACAAACGCAAGGTACAATTTCGATATGCATTTTCCGGAAATCCGGCAATAAAAGACGCTGTAGAAGCAATTGGAGTTCCCCACACGGAGGTGGATTTAATCCTGGTAAACGGTGGATCGGTTGATTTCTCCTACCATCTTAACCATGGAGACCGAGTATCCGTATATCCGGTCTTCGAAAGTTTTGATATACGTGCCGTTACGCACCTCCGGCCGGGACCGCTTCGGAATCCGAAGTTCATCCTCGATGTACATCTCGGAAAACTAGCAAAACTGCTGCGTATGCTCGGTTTCGATACTATGTACCGGAATGATCTCGAAGATGAGGAAATAGCGGAGCGTGCTCGGCAGGAAGGGAGGACCATCCTCACACGGGATGTAGGGCTTCTCAAGCGCAGTTCGGTAGACAGAGGTTATTGGGTCCGTTCTCAGCAGCCGAAACAGCAGGCCCGGGAGGTGATACACCGTTTTGATTTGAAGAAACTGGTCAACCCGTTTAAACGGTGTTTGGATTGCAACGGCATAATCGAGCCGGTGGAAAAGGAAGCTGTCGAGGAGCAGCTGCCGCCCGCCTCCGCACAAAGTTTCAGTCACTTTTTTCAATGCAGTAATTGTGGTAAACTGTACTGGAGGGGTTCACATGTCCCTAACATGCTTGATACCCTTTGCTCATTGATCGGGGAGGAATAAAAGCGAATGCAAAAGAGTCAAACTCCTGTATATTTTGAAAATCTAAACGGTTTGCACAACGGTATAACCGCTTTCGGCCACATAACGAATGAAGAAGAACCCGTTTTTGTTATTGAAATAAATGGATTTCTTGATAATGAAAACTCGAAAACGTTTATGAACGCGGTTCTGGAGGTGCTGCAGGAGCGTGAGAAAGAGTTTTCAACTGTGGCACTCGATCTCGATAAACTGACCTACCTCTCTTCTACCGGAGTGGGAGCATTTAACAACATCATGCTCGAGATGCAGAAGTTCGAGAAAAAATTCTATCTCATGAACGTTGGAGAGAAGACAAAATCTGTATTAAAACTGCTTGGTCTCTACGCGTTTTTTGACATATATGAGAATGGTGACCTTTAAATATGCAACACTGGAAATACTGTGAGGAGATACTATGAGATTTTACGAACTGCTGGAAGACTTAAGCGATATATCCGGCGAACTCAATGAAGAGCTTCGCTCCCTCGAGGGTGTGAGCGGATTTGAGATGGTCGATATTATGAAAAGTTTGGTTTATTTGGCGACGAATAAAAAGGACGACCCGGAAACAAAAGAGATTTTTTCTAAAATCGGCATGATCATGCCGAAAGCCGTATACAGAGATCTTAAAAAGTATAAGGTGAATATTCGGGTGCCGGATAGAAAATGAGTTTATCAGCAACCCTTCTCCTGTTCGGGGCCACCGGAGATCTGACCAAGAGAAAACTGATACCTGCTCTGTATAGTCAATTTGAGCGAGGGGAACTCGAGCCTACCACCCCAATTATTGGAATCGGAAGAAGAGAACTGTCAAAGGAACAGTTTATAGCACAGCTGGAACCAGTTACGTTTTTAGAAGATTATGATGAAGCTACTTTACAGTCGTTTCTCTCTCAGGTGTACTACTGCAGTATCGATTTTAACGGCGAGGTGTTTACAGAATTATATGAAACAGTACTGTCCATAGAAAAAAGGCATAACGCAGCAGGAAATCGGTTGTTTTATCTGGCCATGCCTTCTTCTCTTTTTAAGAAGACAATCCGAGTGGTCGAATTATCGGGTCTTCTCGAAGGCCCGGGCTGGAGACGGGTTGTTTTTGAAAAACCGTTCGGCCATGATCTGCTGTCAGCGAAAACCCTCCACGATGCTGTATCACGCCTCTTTCGAGAAGAGCAGATATTTAGAATTGATCATTATCTCGGCAAAGAATTGGTGCAAAATATTTTGGTATTCCGGTTCGGGAATCCCATGCTGAATGAAATCTGGAACACTGAGTTTATCGATCATGTGCAAGTTACTGTTGCGGAAACCGTCGGGGTAGAACAGCGGAGCGGCTATTATGATGAATCCGGGGCCTTGAAAGATATGGTCCAAAACCACTTGCTGCAGGTGGTTTCTCTTGTTGCTATGGAAGAGCCTTCATCATTAGCGGCGGCGGAAATAATCAAGGAAAAACAGCGGGTGCTGGAGTGTATCGCTGTCCCCTCGCCGGATGAAGTAGTGTTAGGACAGTACGGACGGGGGACAATCGGCAAAGATACAAAAAATGAGCAGCAGGTCCCGGGATACCGGGAGGAAAAAGGAATCCCCGAAGATTCAGTGACTGAAACCTTTGCCGCCCTAAAACTCGGCATCAATACCGAGCGTTGGAATGGAGTACCGTTTTATATTCGGACCGGGAAACGGATGGCACACAATTATTCGGAAGTGAATCTGTACCTCAAGAATCAGAGCTGTAAACTGTTCGGGAACGAAAACGAAGGACGAAGTATCAACCGCATTACCGTTCGTATCAAGCCCGATGAGGGGTTGGTGTTGACCCTCAATGTAAAAGAGCCCGGGACCGGGATAACGCTGCGCCCTGTTTCATTTTCGTTTTGTCATCGGTGTGAGTTCGGCGGGAATACCCCCGAGGCGTACGATATGCTTCTCCGGCAGGCGATAGCCGGAGACCATACTCTTTTTATCAGCCGACGCGAGATAGAAGAGAGCTGGAAGCTTATTGACCGTATCATTGATTTCGGAAACAGGGAGAGGGCCGAGTTTCCCAATTATACAGCCGGGACGTACGGCCCCCGGACGGCGGAAATGCTCCTTGAACGGGACGGCAGATCGTGGCTCCCCCCGGTCACACAGTTTTGATACATTGACAGATCGGGGCTATGTGGTACCATCTACCACATGTACACTATTATTGTAACTGATGACCGGCATGGACAGTATGCATACGAAGAAGAAGTGTTGCGGGAAATTGATGCAACCCTTACAGTATACAATTTCCAATCTGCAGAAGAGGCCTTCCCTGTTCTAAGGGAGGCGGACGGGGTGCTCTTGAATCTCTTTCCGCTTACCGGCCCGCTTATTCAGGAGATGAACAGATGCAAGGTCATTTCAAGATACGGTGTCGGTTATGATAACGTCGATCTCGAAGCGGCGACTGCTGCGGGAATCCAGGTGACCCGGGTCCCCGACTACTGTGTGGAAGAAGTAACGGACCAGACCCTCTCCCTTCTATTCGGCATTGCCCGAAAAACGGTCTACAAGGACCGGGAAGTGAGAAAAGGACGCTGGAACCTGATCGAAGACCAGCCTTGTTTTCGAATGAAAGGACGTACATTCGGTATTATCGGATATGGTCGTATCGGCCGGAGACTGCATCGGAAGGTCACTGGATTCGGGTTCAAGGACATACTCGCCTACGACCCCTACGTCGAAAAAGAAGAGATGGAGGCAAGCGGGGCCTGTAAAGTCGATTTTACCCAACTCGTACGTGAATCGGATTACATATCGGTCCATGCCGCCTTCACAAATGAGACGGAAGGGCTCATCGATAAAAACGCTTTTAAGAAAATGAAGGATGGGGTGCTGATCGTAAATACCGCCCGCGGCGGGATTATAAACGAGAATGATTTAGCCGAAGCGCTGCGGGAGGGCAAAGTAGCAGGGGCCGGGCTCGATGTATTTGAAAACGAACCGCTTCTCTTATCAAGCGAACTGCGGGCCTTCGATACGGTAATTTTCTCCGATCATACCTCCTATTACAGCGAAGAATCGATTAGAGAACTCAAAACGAAGGCGGCACGTAATATCGTCGAGGTATTGACGGGAAAACAGCCCTCGTATCCTGTGAACTCGCTTTTATAGATTTATAGAGTGTCCGTAAGATCGAGCAGTGCTTCGTGGATACGGCCGTTGGAAGCGACTGTTCCGGTACGGTTGACATCCCAGGTATTACTGCCGAGGTTTTGCAGCTTCCCTCCCGCCTCCTGGAGGATGATACTGGCCCCTGCATGGTCCTCCGGTGTGCTGCCATTATCGACTAATCCGTCCATCCTTCCTCGGGCGATGTTACACAGATCCAAAGCAGGTGCGAAATTGATTACTGTTCTCCGTACCGATAGCGCAATGGTCTCGATAAGACGGGTCCCTTCCTTGATTTCTTTTTCTTCCGGCGCAAATGCCGTAGCGATAATGGATGAGGACAGTCCATCCGTTGTGCTTACGTGTATCCGCCGGCCGCCGAGGTAAGCCCCTCCCCCTTTAGATGCGTGGTAGAACTCCCCGGTTACAGGATTAAACACCACGCCTGCTACGACTGTCCCTTGATGCGCTGCAGCAATAGAGACGGAAAAGTAGGGGACCCCTGCAAGAAAGTTTGCAGTCCCATCTAATGGGTCCACATACCAGATATAGTCCGAACCGGTCAGTTGCTCTCCCTCTTCCTCGGAACGGACCGAATGGCCGGGAAACTCCTTTCGGATTATCTCGAGTATAACACGTTCAGATTGGTAATCGGTATCGGTTACCACATCATGCTCGCCCTTCGCCTGCACTCCGGAGAGGTTCTCGTACCCGGTCTCGAGTATGGGCCCTGCGGCCCGTGCGGCTTCAGAGGCGGTTTTTAGTAGTGATTGGAAATCTTCACGTGCCATAGGAGTTTTATAGTTTCTTTACAGACAGAAGGGCCGTCTCAACTTCTTTAAGGAGTTCCTCAGTGAGATTGCCGCGGGGTATTAGAAAATCGATTTGAAAAACAGTATCGTTACTGCCGTAATACACCGTTTTTACAGCAAAAACATCGTCGTTATACATCTGCAGGAAAACTGCATCAAAACCATCTACCGAACTCTTTTCTATAGTAACGGAAAAATCTGGTTGAAAATACCGTTCGATGTCCGCAACATACGTCTCGATTCGGGACGGGAGGTCCGTTCCGTCGTTGCTTTCGGAAGTTGCGGAAGATAAAGAAGAAATAATCAGGGAGCTTTGTTTTTTTCCGGCGTAAGAGGAAACAATAGTTGCTCCATAGATGCTTATCTGCTCTAAATCTTCGACTTGCTTTTGTGCCTGGTCAATTTTTTCTTCATCTAATTGTTGCCATTGAGAGGGGAGCTGTAGTGAGAATCCGATGTCTCGGAACCGGATTTCTCGGGGCTGATCTGTTTTTTCACATGAAATGGTGGTCACCACAAGGAAAAGTATTACAATAGTTTTCATTTTTTTTAAATTCCTATCCGTACATATCCGTCATGGCGGCGTTCATCTGTTTTAAGAACGGTTCGGTTGGAACAAATGTAAATGTCTCTTTAGGTGTATTATACTCAATGACGAAAATGTATTCCCTGCCGGAAACGAGCCTTTCAAAGTTTTTGTCTTCGATGAGAGAGGTGAATCTGACTTTATTATCTTTGCTTTTGATAAACATCAATTCAATATCTTTTAAATGTATTCTCTCTTCAGGATCATTGTTTATAATAAAATAAGCGTCTGAGAGATCCGAACCAAGATCATTTTTCTTTAAAATAGAAAATTTGCAAAATATTTTATTATTTTCCGGATTTTTTCTATACTGATGAACAGTAAAATCCATCTCTACTAGTTTTTCAGTCTGTACGCCTTTTAACCTGGTCGGGTGTATATAGTACTGGTAGACTCCTTCATCCATTGCCCAAATATCGATTTCGGGAAAACTCCGACAGGCCTGCATCAATACCGCTACGAACAACAAGCAAAAGAGCAGATAGGCATTCCTTTTATTTTTCATATATTCTTCTCGCGCGAATGTGGTAATTGAAAGTGTTGTTCCGAGATCTGCACAGTGATAAGAAAAAAAGGCCATTAAAAAATGGCCTTTTTTTCTTTCTAAATACGTGTTACTCGCCTGTTACTATGGTAGTCCACTTATAGCCGACAAAAAACCAGTTGTATTCCATATCAACTGTGCCAATCTTGGAAATACCTCCGTTTTGGGCCGCTTTTCGGATACCGGCATCGCCGGTCGGCGGGAAAAAGAGAATACTGGTCATTTCTGATCGGCCGACTTTTGATCCTACTTCTCCGCTCGCACCGGCATCAAAAGGTCTGACACTGGCACAGGAGCCAAGAACTGCAGCAATGAATACTACAGTAAGAACAAGCATAATTCCTCTTTTCATAATTAAACTCCTTAAGTAAATTTTTTTATTCACTAAATATTCTATGGATTCGAACAATGATTGTCAATATTGTAATGAAAAAATCAGCAATAGAGCTTACGCGGCAATTTTTAAAGACTGTTATTGTTGGCCATTTTACTCGCCTGTAGCACATGAATAGGGAAGCATCGCGTAGAACGCGGAGCAGATTTCGAGGTCTTCTATACGGTTCTTTTCGTTCGGTGCGTGGGCCTGGTTTTCATCTCCCGGGCCGAAGCCGATGGTAGGGATTTTATGTCTGCCGCAGACCGAAACCCCGTTGGTAGAGAATGTCCATTTGCCTACTTCCGGTCTCTTTCCGTAAAGCCTCCGGTACGCTTCGACTCCGTTTTGGACAAGCGGATGGTCTTCCGGGATCTTCCAGGTGGGAAAGTAGAGTTCCTGACTGTAGTCGGTGCCCCGATAGCCTTTTTCTCTATACTCGGGCATCTCTACCGAGTACACATCATCACCCATGGATCGCTTTACCTGCTCGATTGCCAGGTCCCGGTCTTCACCCCAGGTAAGCCTGCGGTCTAAGTAGAGCATTCCTTCGTCGGGAACGGCGCATTGGGACGGGCCGTGAACATCGATCTGAGAGACGACGATTGTGCCCTTACCCAGAAAATTTTCTTTGTCAGGCTTTAGCTCTTCGTTAAGCCGTTCCATGGCCAATGCGGCCCGTGCCGCTTTGTACGCGGCACTCTCGCCCCGCTGTGGTGCCGAACCGTGAGAAGAGACCCCTTTTATTCGGCAGATCATCTCCATCCGGCCCCGCTGACCGCGGGTTATCCTGCAGCTCGTCGGTTCGGTGCTTACAAACAGGTCGGGTACGAGATTCTCTTCTTCGATGAGGTATTTCCAACACATTCCGTCACAGTCCTCTTCCATGACCGTGAAAGTAAAATAGAGTGTATACGCGACCGGGTCCGCACCATAGCCGAGCTCTTTGAGAATTCTGCCCGCGGTGATCATCGCCGCCGCCCCCCCCTTCTGGTCTGCCGAGCCTCTCCCGTGCACATGGCCGTCTTTGATCAATCCGGAAAACGGGTCCAGTTCCCATCCGTCCGGGTCTCCGACTTCCACCGTGTCGATATGTGCATCGAAGGCGAGGATCTTCGGCCCGTCTCCGATCCGGGCCACCACACTCCCTAAGCCGTCGATACGCACTTCATCGAATCCTGCTTGTTCACAGAGAGAAACGATCTTTTTGGATACCGCCTCTTCGCTACCGCTCGGGGAGGGTATTTGTACCAGCTCCGAGAGAATCGCTGCCGTCTCTTTCCGGTACTGTGCCGCTTTTTCGAGTATTTTTTGCGGGTCAATCTGGTTCATCTAGTACTCCATGCCGTCCATTTTTTTCCATAATCGTTGGGCCGCTTCCCGTGCCTCCCGGTAAACCGGTGTGGTGTCGAAGGGGAAGGCCTTGTTTTCGTAGACGAGGTTTCCGTTTATAATCACCGTCTCTACATCTCTCGATGCCATCCCGTATGCGAGGTGTCCGGCAATGTTTTGATCGGTAAGGGGGGTAGGCGAGTCATAATCGGAGACGACTACATCCGCTGCATAGTTCGGTGCTACCTTTCCGAAGGGGGCCTGAAAGTTTCGTTCGAGTATCGTGTTTCCGTTGTAGAGAAAAGCAAGGAAATCATCCGGACCGAGCGGTCCTCCTGCATCCCGGTGCTTGAAAAAAGCGAACTTGAACTCTTCGTACATGTTCGAACCGATCCCGTCGGTGCCCAGCGCAACGTTTTGCACGTCTGAAAGAAGACGATTGTAGCCTACGCCGTTATTCATATTGGAGCGGACATTGTGGACGAGAAAGCTGTCATGACCGTTTAGAAGGGTGATGTCCCGAGGGGAGAGAAACAGGCCGTGGATGATTATCGCTTTCTCATTCAAAAGCCCGAAATCGTTGAGCCGCTCTAAAAGGTCTTTTCCATAACGGTGATGGGAGTGGGAGAGGTCATACCGGTCTTCGCCTGCGTGCAGGTGCAGCCCCGTATCAGTTTTTTCGACCGCATCGGCTAGGAGAGTCAGAGCGCTGTCGGGAAGTGTAAACGGAGCGTGCCCGCCGATCATCCCCCGGACCAGTCCCGCCCCGGCTGTATTGACCTTTTGCGCAAAAGTGATACTCTCCTCCACTCCTTCCCGCAGCGCATCCGCCCCGGCACGGTCACTAACCTCGAAACAGGTAATGCCCCGCAGTCCTGCCTTCTCATATCCTTTGCGGACCGTATCGAGGGAGCCGCGAATAAACGATTGAGAAGCGTGATGGTCGATTACCGCGGTGGTGCCGGCTTTTACAGCTTCGAGAGCACTTATGAGACTGCATGAATAGAGGAGCTCTGCATCGAGGGCCCTGTCCATCTTCCACCAGAGGTGTTTGAGAGTAGAGATGAAGTCCGGCATCGGGCCTAGTGCAGCGGTAATCCCTCTGGCCAATCCGGAATAGAAATGGTTATGACTGCAGACTAACCCGGGCCACACGATCTTACCGGTACAGTCGATCGTGATGTCTGTTTGCTCATCCCTGTTTTCTCTTACTTCGGTAATAAAGGGCCCTTCAATCAGTATATCGAGGTGCTCACGCACCGAAGGCGGTGAGAACTCGATAACAGTAGCGTTACTCAATGTGATCATCATTACTCCTCGACCGGGCCGAACAGGTACGGATAATTTTTTAACAGTATGCCGATGACCGCCTTCGCTTTCTCCGTTGCCGCACTCGCTGCGGTAATCCCGGAAAGAGCAGTTGGTGCCGGAATCCGGTCTACCGTCTCACCGAGCCGAAGCACTACTGTCTCGAACCGTTCGGTAACAACAAACCCGCTGTTCTTACTTTGTTCGAAATCCTCCTCTCGGTTGAACAGGGTCAATTTATCGAGATACGGCTTTCCTTCATAGGGACAGAATGTTGCACAGTTTCCGCATTCGTTGCAGAAAGCATCGATATGGATGATTTGATACCTGTCTTTGAAACCGGCCCCTACGAGTTCATCGGGAAGGGTGAGGGCGACATTGGCCCGGTTTGGACACACTTCCACACATTTGTTGCAGAGGTAACTGCATTCGAGACACCGGTCTCCTTCATCGTCTCCCGGCAGCATGTAGGCGGCCTTTCGTCTGTTTATCTCTTCGAAGGACGAGTGGATTTTATCAGCACGCATTGTCTCCGCTGATTGGTCAAAACCGTCTTCTTTTTGAAGGATGACCCGGGTGACCGCCCGTGCGTCCGCAATACACTCCACGACCGTAGACGGCCCTCTTCGCGCATCGCCTAAGAGGAACACTCCGTCTAAGCCGGTTCCACCCGTGAGAGGATCCGCCCCGCCGATATCGACTGTTGCACTCAG
>CAZQKT010000092.1:0-15196 GCA_964594055.1 uncultured Spirochaetales bacterium | reverse complement strand
CGCCAGGAACTACACTCAGTCAGACAAAAGGGTTTCGCAGAAGATAACGAAGAGAGGTTCGAAGGTATAAAGGCAATTGCATGTCCGGTGTTCGACCATACAGACGAAGTAATTGCAGCCGTCAGTATTCCCTACCTCGCTACTAGAAGCAATGAAAAGAAAAAGAAAGATATGTTGATGCATCTTTTCTCCTGCACACGAAGCATATCCGAAGCGATGGGTCAGCGGTAAAAGGAGGCAAAAAATGAAAAGAAAAAAGGTAGATGTCGGTATCGAAATCATCCTCTCTATTACCATGCTCGGCAAGATTCTGGCTACCATTTTTCTCTCCCGTACCCCCGGCATCGCCGCTCTTCACTGGGCAGGATTCATCATCCTGCTCCTCTCCGCAGTATTCGGCTGGCTCCCCATTTTCACCCTCAAAAAACACGGAAGGACCGAAGAGGGAAAAAGTTATATCCACACGACCCAGCTGGTGGACAGAGGGATCTACGGTATCGTCCGCCATCCCCAGTACCTAGCCGGCATATTGATCTGTATCGGGCTTGCACTCATCGCCCAGTCTCTGTTATCAATTCTGTTAGGCGGAATATCAGTCGGTATTTTTTCTACAGTATCGGCGCGGAAGATAAGAGCAACCGTGAAAAACTGGGGCCCTCTTATGAAGAATATGCAAAACGGGTCCCGAGGTTTAATTTTTTCGTAGGAATGATCCGGAAAATCAGATCCTGAGGCAGCGGACGATATCTGTGTTCAATTTATGGAATGACCGTGAAATCTTTGTCCTTTCAATCGACGGCGGAGGAATACGGGGTCTCGTTCCCGCTTTTTTTCTCACGGAGATGGAACGAGTTCTGAATACAAAACAGCCGAATACCTACCTGTATGAACTGTTTCATTTCATTGCAGGTACCTCGACCGGCGGGCTTATCGCGTTAGGACTTACTACCCCGTTCTGCGATAACGAGGATTTTGCGAAATCCGAAAAAAATAAGCAGCCACGGCGGCCGGCCGAGAAAAAACCGGACTGCAGACCGACAGCCACTGCAGCAGAACTTTTAGAAGTGTACCGGACCAAAGGGCCTCTCATTTTCCCGCCCGGACGCTACGAACTTGCTACAAAATTAAAACACGCGTTTAAAACAAAATACGACGGCAGGTATTTGACACATATGCTCGAGACCGTTTTCGGTGATTATACTTTATCGGAGCTTATGACCAATGTGCTGATAACCAGTTACGACACGCTCAATCGTGAACCGCGGTTTTTCAAGCATAGATGCGACGGGAAAAAAGACGGTAATCCAAATTTCTTTGTACGCGATGTCGCGAGGGCCACCACAGCTGCCCCGACCTTCTTCTCACCCGCCTTGATCAGAGAAGTACCGGATACGGGTAAGACATACTCTTTAATCGACGGTGCCGTTGTCTCGAACAATCCAGCTATGACAGCCTATATCGAAGCCCTCAAGCTCTATCCCCGAACCCGCCGGTTTGTAATCATCTCTTTGGGAACTGGAATCGTCGACAAACCGTATCCGTACGAGGAAGTAAAAGATTGGGGCTACATGGACTGGATGTCCGCGGCAAAGGGGCTGCCCCTCTTTGATATGATCATGGACGGCCAGAGAGATACGGTCGATCACATACTCGGCCATCTTCCCGGTGTAGAGTACTACCGGTTCGACTTTTCTCTCGATTCTACCCACACCAATATGGACGATATAACACCTGCAAATATCGAATACCTCGAACGTCGCGCGGAACAAATGGTTGAGCAAAACCGTCATTTATTACTGGAAATATGTAAGCGTCTCTGTTAGTATAGTATTCGGACCGTAGTATGAAATATTCACAAGCACAACGGGGCAGAACATTTATTATCCGGCTAGAAGACGGTGAAATTCTTCATGAGTCGATAGAACGGTTTGCAGAAGAACAAGGAATAACAGCAGCCGCCTGCATCGTTTTAGGAGGGGCAGACAAAGGGAGTGCTCTGGTAACCGGACCTGCAAAAGGAAGGGCGGATCCGATTGTTCCCGTAGTAGGGGAGCTCGAGGAAGCACATGAGATAACCGGAACGGGGACAATTTTTCCCGACCGGCACGGTAAGGCAAAGCTCCATATGCATATAGCCTGCGGAAGGTATAAGGACGTCAGTGTCGGTTGTGTACGGGAAGGAGTGAAAGTGTGGCACGTAATGGAAATTATCCTTTTCGAGCTTACTGAGAACAAGGCACAGAGACTGCTCGATGAGCAAACAGGCTTCGAGCTGCTCGTCCCGGAATTACAATGAAAAAATCAGTATACCGGATTGCTGCACTCTTGATGTCCGTTTCGCTCCTTATAAGCTCCTGCGCTACGGGACAAGCATCATTTCCCGTCGATTACATCCGGGACAATAAAGGTGTGGTCTCATTCGAATTACCCGAGGTGTTCGAGCTGGCAAATATCATTATTGCCGTTACGGATTACGGAAAAGAGCATGCGTTCAGGGTCAATAAAGACAGCACCTATTATGGGGAAGTTATGGACCATTTCTCCGAGTTCAGCGATCATCCCCTTATCGAAAAACTTGATTTTTCGGACAAGAATATAAGGGACTACTACAGTTTCAGAAATCAATCCTATCTCTACTCATTTCAAAACGGAGAATTGACGAAGTGTACGATGCGCCGGTCAATACCGGGAGACGATATTTTTCGTAAAAACAGAGACCTGATCGAAAACTTTGCGTCCGTCTCCGGTTTTCGCCATTTTTTTGCAAGCCACCGGGAGTATTACGAAGAGCAGAAAAACCGCTATCGGGAAAAACTTCCCGTTACGCAGATGTGGTCCTGGCTCGAGGATGAGTTCCCCCTCACCTATCATCATTATGGTATCGTCTTCTCCCCTCTTATCGGAGCAAGCCACAATACGGTCCACTACGAAAACAAGGGTTTCCGGGAATGCCTTATGTTCGTATCCGGTCCGGATTACTACAGTAATGTAGTTTCCGAAGGCCGAGCTTCGCAAAAAATGGAGGAGGCACTTCTCTCCCGGCTCGTCTTTACGGAAATGGACCGCAATTATGTAAACCGTATATCTGGCAGGTATCAAAACTCAATAGAACGAGCTCTCATACCCCTTGATTATTGGAACCGGCAAAACGAATACCGGTCTGCTCAGTTGACTTTCAACGAATACGTGGCCTGGGGATTGTTCAACCTCTATGCGTATGATGTGTATCCGCCCGAAATTTACGAGAAGATAGAACAGGATGGTATCGTGTCCATGGAGAATAGAGGGTTCGTTCGGTTCAAGGAGTTCAACAGTTTCTTTACCGATCTTTACCGGCAGAAAAAGGACAATCAGAAATTGTCTCGATTTTTTCCGAAAATAATCGATTGGTTTTTTACTCAAAATTCTAACTAGGAAAACGGTATGTCATGCAGATGTCCCTGGTGCGAGGGCAATGAAATCGCGGAGTCATATTCATGAAACAACGTACGAAGCTACTGTTTATCTGCACTGCAAATCAAATGAGAAGCCGCACCGGTGAAGAGATTTACAAAAACGATCCCCGGTTCGAAGTTGCTTCCGCCGGTACGGCGTGGTTTGCAGAAACGAGAATAGACGAACGGAACCTCTCCTGGACGGATGTAATCGTCGTCATGGAACAGCACCATAAAAAGACGATCAAGCGTGAATTTCCGCGTATCGCTAAAGAAAAAAAGATACTGGTGCTCGACATTCCCGATATCTACCAGTTTATGGACAGGACACTGATGCGGGATTTAAAAGCCAAGTTCGAGGAGCTCTACACCCGAGAAACCTCGAGATGATTCTCAGTGTAAGCAGAAGAACGGACATTCCGGCATTTTATGCAGGATGGTTTATAAACCGCCTCAATGCAGGAGAAGTGTACATCCGCAATCCGTTCAACCCGAGACAGGTGACCCACCTTATCATACCACCTGAAAACATCGACTGCATCGTGTTCTGGACGAAAAACCCCGGCCCGCTTCTCTCCCGCAGAGAGCTGCTCGATTCGTTTGGCATCCCGTACTATTTTCTCTTTACGGTAACACCCTACGGCAGGAATATCGAACCAAATCTTCATGATGTACCCGAGATCATCACTCTGTTTCAGGATCTTTCAGAGACGATCGGCAGAGAGCGGGTCATTTGGCGGTACGACCCCATTATTTTTACACCTGATATGGATGAGAAGTATCATGCAGATCGATTTGCCGCGATGTGCGGGAAATTAGCAGGTTTTACCGACCGGTGTATCGTCAGTTTCTTAGCTCCCTACAAAAAGGTACTTAAAAACTGCCGGGACCTCGATATACAACTCCCTGACGTTCACCGCATGAGGAACATGCTCATAAAACTGAAAGAGACCGCAGATACATACTCTATTGAAATGAAAAGCTGTGCCGCGGCAGAAGATTACGCCGAGCTCGGCATCGAGCCTTCCGAATGCATCGACAGCAAACTCGTATCCAAAATAACCGATAAACCGATACCGTATAAAAAAGATCCCTCCCAGCGGAAAGAGTGCCGGTGCACCCGGAGTATCGACATCGGGGCGTATAATACCTGCACCCACGGCTGCCTCTACTGCTATGCCAATACAAACCATAAAACCGCGTCGGAAAACCGGCTCAATCACGACCCCCTCTTCCCCACCCTGACGGGAAACCTGAAAGAGGGAGATGCGGTGACCCGAAAAGAGTTTTCAGATTGATTATAAAATACTTTTTTTTCCGCTTTCCATAGATTATACTTATTGCATTAATGAAAAGGGGGATCACCATGAAACACATGTTAGTATTCGCAGCAGCAGTTCTGTTGCTAGCAGCTCCGCCGGTTCTCTTTGCACAGCAGGAAGTAGCATTGAGAAGTGAAAACGACGCTATCCGGTTCTGCGAAGAAGTAATGCAGCATCTTCAAAAAAAGGAATACGATGCCGGGTTCGATCTTCTCTACGATATCTCCGTACCGTCGATGAAAGAGGGGGTCCGCGACTTACGGTTTAACACCGAGGACCAGATAAACCAAATCCAGCCCAGTTTCGGCCAAATCGTCGGCTTTCGCGCCCTAAAGACCGAGAACTTCGCGGATGTTTTGCTCAAGGTGACCTATCTACTGATGTTCGAGCATCACGCCCTGCGATGGGAGTTTCTCTTCTACAAACCGCGGCAGCAGTGGGTATTGGACAACATCTATTGGGACGACACCTTGACCAAGTTGTTTGCCGTGGAATAAAATTGATTTCTATTACTATTTTTATCATATATGATACAGTTGAAAATTACAGGAGGATACGACAATGGCGGAAAAAGGCGAACTGCAGAAGGAATTGAACAGAAAAATGGCCAAACTCGACGAATTGATCAAATCGAGACGTAAAGCTACCTGTTCAACCCAGGTTTCATCCGATATAGACGTACGCAGAGAAACTGAAATCGAAGAGCTCGAAGAGGAGATCCAAAAACTAAAACAGACTCTTCATTCCTGACGTATGAAACCATATCCGGTTATTATGACATTGGACGACTTAGACCAGCTGCCCGATTTTCCCCTCCCCTTTGGTTACTACTTTACATTTTTCGAACCCGGATTGGAAAAGCAGTGGGCGGGAATCGCAACCGATGCAGGTGAGTTTGCAACGGTCGAGGCTGCGCTGGACCAATTCGAACTCGAGTTCGAAGAAAATAAACCGGAGTTCTCCAAACGTTCGATATTTCTCCGTTCCCCGATCGATGAGTATATCGGCACCGCTACCGCCTGGTACAGTGATGATTTTATGGGCTCACGATGGGGCAGACTGCACTGGGTAAGTATCACTCCGGCATACCAGGGAAAAAAGTTAGGCAAACCTCTCGTTCGAGGGGCCTTGGATATCATGCGCAAATTCCACCGGCAAGTGTACCTGACAACGCAAACAACAAGCTCCACGGCAATAAAACTCTATCTCCAATTCGGGTTCGGACCGCTTATCCGCAGCTCCAAAGACCAGGAAATATGGGAATTGATGCAAAAATCAATTTGAACATTTGTAAGATCTATGCTACTATACATTTCACGTTATGCAGGTTATACTGACGCTACGAGTGCGCAGCCTTACCTACCGGAAACATCACCATAAGGAAGCGCTTTTATGGAAGAAAACGCAGAAAAAGATCCCACTATAAAACTAGAATTGCTGCAGAAACTGTACTGCGAAACATCCGCGGAAAACAGACCACAGCACTTTCCGCCGCTCGATTATGTGGACAATCAGAAAGTCTTCTCCTCATTCATAAAACTGCTCACCGATATCGAAATGCATGAGGAAGAGGCGAGTTATCACTATGCCCGTATAGTGGAACATTCCCGTTATCTCGAAACGACAATTAATCGCAAAGTCGGATTCAGGGTTGCAATGCTCGACTATTTATTGAATATCAATCCCAAAATGAAATGTCCGAAGTTTATCGAGTTTTCCGATTATCAGAATATCGTTTCTCTGAGCTTTATAGACAATCTCACCGGTGTATTCAATAGAAACTATTTTGACAACACTTTCAACAAAGAATTACACCGGGCCGGGCGGTACAATCAGCCGTTCTCCGTGGTCATGCTTGACCTCGACGATTTCAAACTGGTCAACGACACGTATGGACACCCGGTCGGAGACAGTGTCTTGAAGGAGTTTACTTTTCTCTTGAAAAACCTGTTGAGAGAAGAAGATATCGCTGCACGGTACGGCGGAGAAGAGTTTGTCGTCATGCTCCCACAGACCGACGTTGCCGGGTCTAAAATCTTTGCAGAGCGGCTCCTCGAAGAGACAGTTGCTCATACGTTTCCGGAAAACATTTCCCTCTCCTTTTCAGCCGGTGTTGCAACGTATCCGATACATGGAGATTCAAAGAAAGATCTTATTGAGATAGCCGACAAGAGCCTCTATGCTTCGAAATCCCGGGGTAAAAAATGTGTCAGTGTATTAGGTCAGGAGAAGCGGGAGACAAAACGGTACTCATCCGAAGACCCGATCACCATCATTTCCGATTTTGGGAAAAAGGAGCATGGCCGCCTTATCAACATTTCTTTTTCAGGTGTAGCGGGAGAAGCGGGTGTGCCCCTAAAACCGGGAGAACTGATTACTCTGCAGTTCGCTCTCGAACGTGAAAAACGGCACATATTCGATATTCACGCCCAAATTATCTGGATCCATGAAAGTCGATTCGGGGCGCAATATGCGAATGTTGACCGGGAACTGTTATACAAAGCGGTTTCAGGCTATCTTCCTTCCGATGCCTGCTCCTCAGAAGAAGAGCAGCAGTCACTATTTTGAAATACTGAACACCGAAAAAACGTGAAGAGCTGCTACATGGAGATTTACGCTCTAAATCCTCAACGAATCGCCGAGCAACCGGCATGTGTATCAAAATCTTGTCGATATGTGCGAAAGCTACATGCCGGGCGGTTACCAGATCGATACGGTAAAACGTCCCTTCTAACCTCCCATTTTTTTATCGACCATCGGAACAAAAGCGACGGCACAGATCCGCTCCTTGTTGAGTTTTCCGAACTCTTTTTCGATTTTCATTAAATCCTGGGAAAACCGGCCTTCCGGGCCTACTAATACGCCGCCGTCTGCAAGCTGGTCTAAAAGGGTGTGTGGTATCTGTTCCGGAGAAGCTGTGAGAAGGATAGCGTCATACGGGGCTGCATCCGGGTGCCCCGTATATCCGTTGCCGACGATAAAGTGAATATCTTCATACCCGAGACTGTAAAGTACCTGCTGTGCTTTGCCGGACAACTCTTTGTATATTTCAATAGTGTAGACTTCGCTGCTCAGTTCACGCAGCACTGCCGTCTGGTAACCGCACCCCGTTCCGATCTCCAGTACTCTTTCCGTACCCCGCAGGTTGCACAGTGAGCTCATAAGAGCGACGATATACGGCTGAGAGATCGTCTGTCCATGTCCGATCGGAAGCGGTTTATCGGCATAGGCGGAAGAGCGGGCCCCTTCCGGCACAAAAAGATGTCTCGGCACTTTCCGCATCGCTTCGAGTACCCGACTGCTCGTCACTCCCCTCTCGGCGATCTGGTGGTCTACCATCCGTTTTCGCTGCTGTTCATACATATCTTCCTCTCTTTTCAGTATACTGCCGCTTAAAACAGTACTGTCTTTTCGATTCCAAGTTCTCGGCACACATGTCCGGCTACATTCTCCTTGAAAACTCTACTCAGTTGCGATCGAAGATACCGTTATGATATACTCCTACGTAAGGAGTTACAATGGACATGAAATTTGAAGAGCAGCTTCGCGAAGAGACCCTCTACACGATTGCAAACCGGATGGCCCTTGCAGCCCGGACTGCACCAAAAGGAAAAGGGAAGGACAACCTCGTAGCAGCAGTAGCCGGCAAAGAGACCATAAAAAAGATTTCCGATAAAATCAAGCAGATCAACGAAGAGCAGGGACTTCCGGCATTTTTTCTTCGGGACGCGGACAACATTCTATCCGCTCCCGTCATGCTTTTACTCGGAACAAAAATAAACCCGATGCGGCTCGACCCCTGCGGGTTGTGCGGGTTCGATAACTGTGATGAGAAGGAAAACCATCCGGACCATCCCTGTGCATTTAATACGGGTGATCTCGGCATCGCCATCGGCTCGGCGGTCAGTATCGCAACCGATAATCGGGCGGACAACCGGATCATGTATACCGTCGGAATCGCGGCCCTCCGGGTAGGTTTGTTTGAAGAGGATGTAAAAATTATCTACGGAATTCCGCTCAGTTCTACGGGGAAAAACCCCTTTTTCGACCGAAAATAACAGTAATGCACGATCTTGTGGAGAAGATGTTAACAAAAAACTCCTTTTCGAGAGAAGATTTCTTTAAGTTATACCGTATACTCTGTAAAAACACTCATCCTGATCTTACCGGCAAGGACGGGAAGGATTTTATCCGGGTGCAGGAACTGTACGAACAGATGAAAAACTTGACCGTACGGTTCGACCCGTATAAGGTGATACGTGAAAGCGGGTTTTCCGTTCCGCACAACCTTGGCACACCGTTTACGGCGGACAGGGCCGCGTTGTATATTTCGCTTCACCGGTATGTTTCCCTTGGATTACATTCATATAAACTGCGCTCTAACGCTCTGCTCAAAGAGAGAAACCGGACCGTTATCAGGACGGTCCTCTATTGGGGCAACCGCTACGACAAGCGGTTTGTTCCGCTGTTTGTCGATTATAACAAAAACAAGTTCGAACAGGTCATTATAAATGAGAATCTGAAGCACGAACTGAAAGGAAAGCGTCTGTTCGTCGAGGGCTTAGGGTGGTTTACAAAATATCAGGAGACAGGGAGGCGCTCCTCAGCCCATATAGCCCGGGAGAAGCTCTCCTTCGCCTGCAAATTGCTTAAGTCCTACGGCGCCACTCGATCCCCAATTCTGCCTTTCTCCGATTGGCTGCAGGGGGAGCTCGAAAGAGAACCGTCGGTCTTCGCTTAATCTAATGTAACATTGACTAACGATCACATATCATAATACGTTGTCAGGAACGCGGATACATTATCACGAGGGAGCATGCGCATGTCTGGTACCGACAAAAGTTCAACAGATTTTATCAGGGAAATCATCAATACTGATGTAACACGGAATAAACACGGAGGCCGGGTGGTTACCAGATTTCCCCCGGAGCCGAACGGATATCTTCATATCGGTCATGCAAAATCTATCTGCCTCAACTTCGGAATTGCAGAAGAGTATGAAGGGGCCCGATGTCATCTCCGTTTCGACGATACCAATCCTTTGAAAGAGGAGATGGAATACATCGAATCGATCAAAGAAGATGTGCAGTGGCTCGGATTCGACTGGGGGGACCATCTCTACTTTGCCTCCGACTACTTTGAAAAACTGTATGAGTTTGCGGAACAGCTTGTCCGGAAAGGACTGGCCTATGTGGACAGCCTTTCCGTCGAACAAATTCGTGAGTTCCGGGGGACCCTCACTGAACCGGGAAAAGAAAGCCCCTATCGGGACCGACCGATGGAAGAAAACCTCACTATGTTTCGGGAAATGCGTGCGGGGAAATACAGCGACGGAGAACATGTCCTGCGGGCGAAAATAGATATGGCCCATCCTAATCTCAACATGCGTGATCCGACGATTTACCGTATCCGGCACGCCACGCACCCGAGAACGGGGGATGCATGGTGTATTTATCCGATGTACGATTTTGCCCACTCTCTCTCCGATGCTATCGAAGAGATAACCCATTCTCTCTGTACGCTGGAGTTCGAAGCACACCGTCCCCTTTACGACTGGTTTGTAGAACATGTCGATATCAAAGACCCGCCCCAGCAGATCGAGTTCGCCCGGCTGAACCTCAACTATACAGTCATGAGCAAACGGCGCCTGCTGCGGCTGGTCCAGGAGGGGCATGTCGACGGGTGGAACGACCCCCGTATGCCGACGATCAGCGGACTGCGCAGGCGGGGATATACACCGGAATCCATACGAACGTTTGCGGACCGGATCGGCATTGCCAAGTCGGCCAGTGTCGTCGATATCGCCCTTTTAGAGCACTGTCTGCGGGAGGACCTCAATGCACGGGCCCGGCGCGTGATGGCGGTACTGAAGCCACTGAAATTGATAATCGATAACTATCCGGATGATACAGTAGAATGGCTCGAAGCGGAGAACAATCCTGAAGACCCCGGCATGGGCTCACGGAAGGTCCCCTTCTCCAAAGTCCTCTATATCGAACAGGATGATTTTAAAGAGGACCCCCCAAAGAAATATTTCCGTCTCTCTCCGGGAAAAGAGATCCGGCTCAAACACGCCTACTACATCACCTGTGTGGATTACAAGAAAAACAGTGAGACAGGTGAAATCGAAGAGGTCCACTGCACCTACGATCCCAAAACCAAAGGCGGGTGGTCCGAAGACGGAAGAAAAGTAAAAGGGACCTCGCATTGGGTTTCTGCTCCTCACGCCATAGAAGCCGAAGTCCGGCTCTACGACCATCTCTTTTTGACTGAAAATCCCGGAGAAGACAAAGAGAGAGATTTTTCCGAAGAGATTAATCCCCGGTCACTGGAAGTACTGACCGGGTGTAAACTCGAACCTGGTCCGGCAGAAGCAACACCGGGTGAGAGGTTCCAATTTCTCCGCCAGGGATACTTCTGCCTCGATTCGAAACACACCAAACCGGGCAAGCCGGTTTTCAACCGGACTGTATCGCTTAAAGACACCTGGGCCAAGATAAAGAAGAAGGGGCAGCAATGAAACGGCTAGGCATCGACATCGGTTCTCTCTATCTAAAAGCGGTCCTTCTCGATGATGATTCGGAGAAAGACCCGGTTGTCCACACGCTGTATGAAGAACATCGGGGAGAGATAAAAACCCGGGTCACCTCTATTCTCACAGACTCCCGCTTCTCTTCTTTCGACCGTGCCGGTATTACCGGCAACCTTCATGCTCCTCAGATATCGATATTCGACAGCACCCTTGCACTCATCGAAGGCATACGGTTTCTCGTCCCGCAGACGGTTAACGTGTTTTCCATAGGCGGTGAGACCTTTTCTCTCATCCTCTTCGATGAGGAGGGTGAATACATCGAGCATTCTGTAAATCCGCCCTGCGCTTCAGGCACCGGTTCGTTCCTCGAACAGCAGTCACAGCGGCTCTCTATCACTCCGGCTGAGCTTGCCCGAAAGGCCGAAGCGTTCCAGGGCCGGACACCCTCGATTGCTACCCGCTGTGCCGTCTTTGCAAAAACGGACATTATCCACGCCATGCAGGAGGGGTATTCTCTCGATGCGATCTGTGCCGGCCTGAGCGAGGGAATTGCCCGCAGTATTATCGATGTTCTGGTCAAAGGAAGGGAACTCGAAAGCCCGGTGGCTGTAGTCGGCGGTGTGTCTCTAAACGGCAAACTCATCCGCACAATGGAGTCTATACTCGACAAGGAGGTGACCGTTGCGGCACATTCCAATCTTACCGGAGCGGTTGGTGCCGCACTGCTCGGGGAATACCGCGATATCGACCCCGAGCGTCTTTTTGCCGGTGCGGGTACGGAACGGGAGACGCGGGAAAAACTTTCCTTCTCTTTGACAGAGTATCCTGATTTGGATGAATACGTGACTGTTTCGCATACCGGCGGTAACGAAGGTGCCGAGGCAGGGGTGGAAGCTCTTCTGCCTAAGCGCGGGCCTCATCCGGCTTCGACCGCCCGGGCCGTCCCTGCTGTTATGGGTATCGATATCGGTTCGACCAGCACCAAAGCGGTCATTATCACTGAAGACAAAGAGTTTTTAGGCGGGTTCTACACTAAAACAGGCGGCGCACCGATAGCCGCCGTGCAAAACATCCTCAAAACGATCGGTGATTATATCGATCCTGATACCTTTTCTCTTCGGTCGGTAGGGACCACCGGTTCAGGGAGAAAAATGGTCCGAGAGCTCTTTGAAGCGGACTTCCACATAAACGAAATAACCGCACACGCCAAAGCAGCGGTCCATCTCCATCCGAAAGTAGATACCATCCTCGAGATCGGCGGTCAGGATTCCAAGTTCACCAGGGTCCGGGACGGCGATGTGTATTTTTCCACCATGAACTACGTGTGCGCAGCAGGTACCGGCAGCTTCATCGAAGAGCAGGCAAAAAGGCTCGATCTCACCCTCGATACTTTCTCCGATGCGGCCTTTACAGCTGAAGCCCCTTTTACCAGTGACCGCTGTACCGTGTATATGGAACGGGATTTGAGCAGACTCGTAAGTGAAGGATGGCCGCAAGAGGCACTTGCCGCAGCAGTCCTTAATTCGGTCAGGGACAACTACATGGCGAAAGTGGTCAACAGGAGCCCGTTAGGTGATTATATCGTGTTTCAGGGTGCTACCGCTCGAAACCGCGCCCTCGTTGCCGCATTCGAAAATCTTATCGGAAAACCGATCCATGTCTCCCCCCTCTGCCATTTGACCGGTGCGTTAGGTGCCGCCCTTCTCGGTCTGGAACAGGAAGAACGGAAGTCCGCGTTCCGGTGGGTAATCGAGCCGTTTAAGAGTGCAGAGGAAATATGCGACCGCTGTGCAAACCGCTGCGCGCTTACCGTCATAGAAATACCGAGTGCAGAGGAGAGCGCCGAAAGTGTGAAAAAAGTCGGCTGGGGAATGAAATGCGGTAAGGAATACGACGAGCGCAAGCCGCAGAAATCATTACCGAGCACTCCGGAAAAGCGGTTCCGCGCGGCGATGGCGGAACTGGAGGCTCTTTCTCCGGCGGTGCAGACCAGTGCAAAGGGGACCCCCCGCGGCAGTAGTACGATCGGTATCCCTGCAGCATTGTACAACGTACAGTACGCCCCGCTTTGGAGCAGGTTTTTAGCAAACCTCGGCTTCCCGGTGGTCCAGTCCACTCCGGACCGTACATCATTTAGCAAGGGAAAGCAGATCGTCAACTCGGATTTCTGTGCTCCGATGATCCTTTCCCACGGATATATGAAAGACCTTGATGACCGCGGCGCGGATTTTATTTTCTCCCCCGCGATTATAAACGAATATGATCCCCATCAGGAGAGCCGGCTTTTCAAACAGAAAACAAAGGACCGGTACTACTGCTATTATTCACAATATCTTCCTGCCGTTGTGAGTAAACTTACTACGACCAATCTGGAAGAAAAACTGATTTCTCCACTCCTCCGGTTTAATTCGAGCACGCAGGAGGAGATCATAGAAACCATATATGAGGAGCTTAAAAAGGCGGACCCGGACCTTACACTCGAGGAGACCGCCCGAGCATATCAGGAAGCGTCCGGCCTGTTCGAGAAGAAGAACCGGGAGCTTGCCTCGGTCTACAAAACTCACCGGCAAACAGCCGACAGAGGACCCCGGATCGTATTGGCAGGCAGGCCGTACATCATGTTCGATTCTATGCTCAACTTGGAGATTCCGCGGAAAATCGAAGACTACGGTGTAGATCTCTTCTGGATGGAAGAGTTCGATCTCGAAGACTACACCCCTGTTTACGGTAAAAAGTATCTTGACAACATGCATTGGCATTACGGAAGGCAGATTATAAAAATCGCAGAACGTGCAGCTACAACGGATGAACTCTTTATTGTGTATCTGACCTCATTCCGCTGTTCCCCCGATGCATTTCTCCTCAGTTACGTAAAAGATATCATGACCCATTACGATAAACCGTTTTTAGTACTCCAGCTCGATGAGCACAGCTCGGATGTGGGCTATGATACCCGCATCGAGGCGGGGCTCCACTCCTTCCGCAACTTCTTGAAAAGAGAAAAGAAAACGGTGCCTCATACCGCAGTCACCGCGGCGCGGGATGACACACTCGAGAAAGGAGATACGGTCCTCGTCCCGTATCTTGCAAGCCTCATGAGCTCCTTTTGGGCGGAATGCTTCCGCAAAGCGGGATATCACACCATCCAGCTTGCCGCAGATGAACGCTCGCTTAATACCGGTTACCAATACGCGAACGGCGGAGAATGCATGCCGTTGGTTTCTCTTATAGGAAGTGTCATCGATACGGTACGGGACCATCACCTCGACCCGTCCAACACATTTTTCTTTATCCCTACGGTGTGTCTCGCATGCAACTTTCCGCAGTTTCCCATACTCTCCGACCTCGCATTCTCTAATGCCGGTCTGAAAGGGCTCAAAATAGGGCTTATCAACAGCATGGCTCCCGGGCTCATTCTCGGGGCCGGACTATCCATGAAAATACTGGAATCCAATATCATCGGGGGAATTATCTACAAACTCTATTTCCGTGTAAAACCGTACGAGTGCAGGAAAGGGGCCGCTGATGAAGTCTTAACGGAAGCACAAGAGATGGTCATACAGGCACTGCAGTCCGGGGGCGATCTTCGAAAAACGGTGGAGACAATCGTCGCCGGATTTGCGGCAGTGGAACGGGACGAAAGCAGGGGGAGAAAACCGCGAATCGGTATTATCGGGGATCTCTACGTTAAATACAACGAAGTGATCAATCAAAACCTTCAGGATTTAATAGATAAACTCGGAGGAGAATTGATTATTCCCTCGCTTACCGAATATCCTTTTCATTTCTACGATGCGGACATCAGAAACTTCGGCGACAGCTCCCGTCCGTTCCGCCTGCTGCGGACCATCGAGGCACGGTATGAAAACCTCGCCGACGAGCTTATAGGGGATCAGCGGGAGCCGGAT
>CAZQKT010000091.1:0-15431 GCA_964594055.1 uncultured Spirochaetales bacterium | reverse complement strand
CAGCTATTTCATCGACTTTTTCGAGAACTATGTCTTCCATGAGGTTATGGAGTTTCATACACGCCCCCTAATTGATCATGTGAAGATCCAGAATATCTTTCAGTGTTTCTATACACGCCTTAAAATCTGTAAGACATTCTCGAAGTGAATAATAATTGAGTCCGGCAAAGTATAGTTTTGAAAACACGGAGAAGGAGATTTCATCGGCGTTTTTTTGAATATTCATATAACAACCGAATTCATAACATATTTTCAGCATTTCTTCTATTTTTTCGCTGATAAATGTACTTAATTTAGGAGAAAAAGAAAATGTAAAGGCGATTTCTAAAAACTTACTGTCGATGTCGATGAAAAATCCGCATTGAAATCCGTGACTATCATCAATCCCTGCAGTATAACTGTCTTCATATTTTTCGCCTTCGAAAATATCATAACCGAGCTCTTTAAAAAGTACACGGACACGGCGAATTCTCTCTTTCATAAGTTTTGAGTACTTCATGTTCCCCTTCCGTTTTCTCTACTGTATAAGAGTTTTTTCTTCCATGCAAGCATGTGCTAGAAGCATGCATTAGTTTAACCGAAGAACTCCTCGATTTTTTCCGATACCCCCGGCCGTATCAGTTTGGGCGGAACCATGACCCGGATCATACGAAGTGACTTGGTAAAGCCGTTTACCACCGGTATAGAAAATACCGATTTTGATTCCATAAAGGGAATGTACTGATCTTGTATCTCGATCGGCAACTCAATTTCAAATGAAATCGGTTCGGGGATATCGATAATGACCGGATTCAAGCCCACTTCCGGATGGTGCGGAGCTAAAAGCCGGAGTAATTCCTGTTCCGCTGTAAGCCGGAAAGAAAGGTCGGAGATTTGCTGATGAATACTGTTCTGCGGATCAAAATCGCATTCATACACAGTTTTGAACAATCTGCGATTAAAAACATCACTGATGATGTCGTTATATTCGAAATCGTCCCCGGAAAATGAGCTGAAAAAATCATCATCATCGAGGTGGTACAAGTCTTCAGGTGTAATAGTTCCTTCACTCATTGCCGCAAAAAGCGGTTTTTTAATCATTGCCGTAGCTATCCGTACGGTCCGGTGCCAATAAACGGTGCGGTACATAAGATATTTCGAGAAGAGAATGTTTTCTACCGCAGGGAGCCCCTGGAGGTTGATTGCCATGCCGGAATCGGGATGCGGTTCGATACGGTCGATAATGAAATCGATGTCTTGCATTCCGTACGGTACGCCGCAAAAAAAGGCGTCCCGGTTTAGATAGTCGAGTTTATCAGGGTCGAGCACACCCGAAAGCAGTTTGCGGAAAAAAAGTACCTCGGGATTATCCCGGGCATCAATGGAGACATCGATGACTGCAGCTACGAACTGCGGATCAACGTTTACCCGGTCGCGCAGGACCGGTGAGAGATCGGTATGCAAGATTACCTCTGCGGTCAATGTCTCGTGTGTTTTTAGGGGAAGTTCCTTAAGAGAATGGGCAAAAGGAAAATGGCCGAGATCGTGGAGAAGTGATGCAACGAGAAAACCCTTTACTCCCTCCATAGATAAATCGGGACAGTTCGGATGGTGCAGGAGAGAGTGAATAATCCTTTTAGCGATGGAAAACACTCCAAGACTGTGGATAAACCGGGTATGGGTAGCTCCCGGGTAAACGAGAAAAGCAGGTCCGAGCTGTTTGATCCTGCCTAACTTCTGGAACTGGGGGTGGCGGACAACTTCCATCATGGCGGGAGTGAGGTTGATATTTCTCCAGAGCGCGTCTCGTATCGGCTCAGTAAACTCCGAATCGAGATAGTCGAGAATACGCTGTTTTTTGCTCACGTGTTATCCTCGAGTTGCTGTTTTGTGTAGTTCAGCAGCCCGCCTGTCGCTACAATCCGTTTGAGGCGGGGACTGACCGAACAGATTGCCTTTATCTCACGGTTTTTAGACGTGTTCCGTACCGTCACCTCTTCGCCTGACGCGAGCTCTTTTTTAACAGCAGGAAAAAGAAGAGTATCCCCTGTCTCTACAGAATCGTAATCGGCAGGATTTTTGAACTCGAGCGGTACAATCCCGAAATTGATGAGATTTGCTTTGTGGATTCTGGCAAAACTTTTTACCAGTACGACTTTCACACCCAAATACATGGGTGCGAGGGCGGCGTGCTCACGAGAGGACCCCTGACCATAATTGTCCCCGCCGATAATGGACCCTCCCCCGGGTGCTTCGATTGCCCTGTTGTAAAACTCCTCATCCACCGGTGCAAATACATATTTCGAGATTTCCGGAATATTAGACCGGAGGGGGAGTATGTTTGTGCCGGCAGGCATGATGTGGTCGGTCGTAATGTTGTCTTCGGTTTTAAGAAGGACCGTCACTTCGAAGGTATCGGGAAGCGGGCTGTTTTGGGGACACGGTTTGATGTTCGGCCCCCGCCGAATCGATACGGGACCTGCTTTCTCGGGCGGCGTGGGGGGGATGATCAAAGAATCGTCTACCGTTATGTGTTTTGTGTAGTCTTTACCGGTTATGCCGGTTATCGTTCTCGGGTCCGTTATCTTTCCGTGTAGGGCCGTGGCTGCAGCGGTCTCCGCTGATGCTAAATATACATTTGCGTCCGCAGTGCCGCTCCTTCCTTTAAAATTTCGGTTGAATGTTCTCACCGAAACCGATCCGGATGCCGGAGCAAAGCCCATGCCGATACAGGGACCGCAGGCAAACTCGAGAAAGCGTGCCCCTGCACGGAGTAATTTCTCGATAATGCCTGCGTGAAGGGCGCTGATATACACCTGTCGCGATCCGGCAGACACGGCAAGAGATGTCCCTTCAGCAACCGTTTTACTCGAAAGTATTTCCGAGGCTATTCCTAAATCATTGATCGATGAGTTTGTGCATGACCCTATTGCAACCTGCTGTACCGGAGTTCCGGCTATCTCTGTGACCGGCACAACATTGTCCGGCATGTGGGGCCGGGCGATCATCGGTTCGAGAGTATCGAGATCGATTTCAACAACTCTGTCATAGTGAGCATCCGGATCGGCAGAAAGTGGGGACCACAGCTCTTCTCTGTTTTGCCGTGTCAAAAAAGATTTTGTTGCCGAATCTGAGGGGAAAACCGAGGTGGTGGCACCGAGTTCAGCACCCATGTTCGTTATAGTAGAACGCTGGGGAACGCTAAGAGCTTTAACACCGTCTCCCGTATATTCGTAAATTTTACCCACCCCTCCTTTCACCGTTTCTTTTTGCAGAAGGGTGAGAATGATGTCCTTTGCGCTGCACATCGGCGGAAGTGAACCTGATAGTTGCACTTCGACGATTTCAGGATAGGTGATAAAAAAGGGGGCGCCTGCCATAGCTGCGGCAACGTCCAATCCGCCGGCCCCGATTGCAATCATTCCCAGTCCCCCGGCCGTAGGAGTGTGGGAGTCGGAGCCCAGTAACGTTTTTCCCGGCACGCCGAACCGCTCCAGGTGCACCTGATGACAAATACCGTTACCGGGACGGGAGAAAAACACCCCGTATTTTTTCGCGCAATCCTGCAGGTAGAGATGATCATCCATGTTCTTGTAATCGGACTGGATAATGTTGTGGTCGACGTAAGAGACGGAGAGTTCGGTTTTGACTCGGGAAATATGCATCGATTCGAATTGAAGGTAGACCATGGTGCCTGTTGCATCTTGGGTAAGGGTTTGGTCGATGCGGATGCCGATCTCTTCTCCGACAGCGGCCGTTCCTTCAATTCGGTGGCTTTTCAAAAGTTTTGCGGTTAAAGAATCTCCCATACATCACTCCTCTCTAAAACGTTTTCGTGATATAATACCGATAGACGTTTTCATTTGTCTATAGTTGAAGAGGAAAGTCATCGTTTGACAGGCATGAATTGTTTTGATAAAAAAGAAAGCAGGGTGAAGATCGTCGGTCTTGCCGCTATTACCGTTATTATTTTCTCGTTGTTTTCCTGTGTGAAAGAAGAAGATCCCGAGGGCGGTGGCTCTGTTCCCGAGAAACCGGAAGCCGGAGTGTCGCGGGAGGGTGCATCTTCTTCACAACCCCCGCAAAGGACATTGACCCTTGAGCTCGAACAGGAAAAAGATGGTGAAAATGGAAAAACTGAAGGGCAGGAGGAAGAAACTCCCGTCGCGACACTCCCCCCCACCTTTAAAGAGAAACTGCTCAGTTTGCGAAATGGTGATCAGGTGCTGCCTGAAGACTTTGTTATCGGGAAACTGCAGAGTACAAAACCTGAACAGAGGGACCAACAGTTGATCGTAGAAAAAGCGGAATTATTAAGCAGGGCCCTTGTCCGCGGTGCGGTCCCGGAAGGGCCCGTGCATCCCGAGTGGCGTGACGATATGAAACGGGCATTATGGTACTATCAAAATACTAGTACCTTTCCCGATACGATCAGAATCGGTGAGATAATTATAGACGGCAGTACGGCCCGGGCAAATGTGCGGCTTTTAGGTGATAAGGGGCGGGCACCGGGTGAATTGTTTTTCGAAATGGATAACGGAGAATGGTACATTACCGATATTCAGACCGATTTTTCAAAATTGGACCGGCCCTACACTCGGGAAGAGCAGTTTGAACCTTCAATTTATCGGTGGTTAGATAGTCACTAGCGGAGGTATACGAATGGGCATCGCAGTGGGACGGATAGAACGTGAGTTCATTATCAAATCTGCAATGGATAAAGAACTCGAAGTAAAGGTACACGGCAACAAAACTCAAATCAATGCAAAAATTGTTGATTATAACGAAAGAACCATCTCTTTAGAAAAGAGTGACGGGAGTAATTGGGTCGAAATAGGGCCTGAAGGTTCCGTACGCATCTATATCTCGTATTTCGGCCATGTCATGACCTTTGAGACTGCCATCATAGAAGTCGAGACAAAAGGTTTGACTGTGCAGTTTCCGAATAGCCTTGTTAAAAACCTGCAGAGAAAATATGAGCGGGTCCCCCCTCCGGAGGGGATTCATTGTTCGTTTGTGATGAAGGGCTCCGAAATTGTACTCGATTTTCCGAAATCGGAAGAATACAATCCCGCCACGAAACCGGAGGTGGATGAAGATTTTGATACGGCAAGCATAGCAGAGCTCGTCTCTACGTTTAAGAGCAAAGTATCGGATATCGTCTCCGCGAACTCGATTACGATGTTCAGAGAGCGGGAACCGGAAACGCTCGAGGAGAGGCTTATAACCCGGTATGGACGCTCTTTATACATTCCTTCGTGCCGTGGAAATTTTTTAATCGATGAGCCGGTACCGGGCTGTCCGACGATAACCCGCAATATGCTCATAAAATTTTTGCGGGAAGAGGGTACGCAGGATGCCAATATGGATGTCCGGCTTAGAATGATACTCGATGATAAATGGGAACAGGGGATCAATTCCGAGATTTATACCCCGGTTCTCTACCATGAATACGCAGTGGGGTATATCTCTCTTGCCAACACCGATGAGCGAAAATCCTCAATCAGTGAAAATGTGCTCGAATACAGCTGTCAGTTTGCGAAAGTGCTCGCGTATTCTCTAAAAATGCATAATTACTTTAAAGAGGACACGCCAAAACCGATTCACTACGATGCCAATATTATCGATATCAGTGGTTCCGGTATGCTGTTTGCCCATTCTTCATCGGAATTATCAGGAAAACTCGTCCTGTATACCGATTTCGACCTCACTCTCCGGATTGGGCCGCGAAAATTGAATATACCTTCCCGGGTCATGAGGAAATTTAGTGAATCGAACATGAGCTATTACGGAATTCTTTTTTTAGAACTCAATCCGGAAGATTTCAGATTTCTCTTTGATTATGTCTATGGGCGGGAATTAACGAACGAGGATGAATCAACATGGGAAGGCGGTGCTGCACCTCCTGAAATCGATATTTTCAACGATTAAAACAGCCGTTTTAAACGGCTTTGTTTACGAACTGTCTTTTGCTAGTTTTTCATAATACTGGAGCAATTTTTTGTAATTATCCCGAGACGCTTCATCTTTTACACTGATTATCTGGGCACCGACAACGTAATAGAGATCTCTTTTTTTCACCCATCGTATTTCTAAGGTCCCGCGAAACGAACCGATAGCAAGGCTGGGGTCCGGAATAATTGCTACTTTTATGTTATCTCCCGGATTCCAGTCCACCCTGTTTATGAGATCAATTCTACACCCTGTTTGACTGATGTCGCGCACATATCCGGGGAGATTCGTTTCGAGGATAAGTGCTTTTGCGTAACACGCCTCCCGTTCGGACCGCTGTGATTTATTGTTATTCATCTTCATTCCCAATATGTAATTCAATGCAGGTCCCGGCCGTTTTCCCCGATTCCCACTCGACGCGTGAGTGGTTTTCATCGATGAAATGGAGCTTAAAGCTGTGAAACGTTTTTTTTACTACATAAAGACCGATACCGAAACGTTTATAACTGTGTGCTTCCCTGTATTCATGAAATACGTCACTGTTTGTGTCGATGTGGTCAGGATTTTCACTGATGTCGTAGGGGAGTGCCGACGGATCGAATCCGCCCCCCCAGTCTTGTATTTTTATATAAAGATAGTTGTTTTTAACGGAAAAAAGAACTGTTATTTTTTCTTTTTTATGATTTTCCCGGTGGGCACGGAGAGAATTGTTTATCAACTCGAGTATGGCAAAGATGATCTGTTCTTCGTTGATGCTGTCGTGATTAAACCGGAGTGAATTGAGAACAAGAAGGATATCGTTGAACTGGGCATGAGGATGTATATACAGTGTAATTTTCCGGTACGCTTTTCCGCGAAACCTAATATAGTGAATCATACACTATCAATCCGGATTGAACTCGCTATAATCAAGTTCAGGCGGTATTCTCGAGGGGACACCGCTTTCATTGACGAACACCCAGGTCACTTCCGCCTCAGCAACCACGTCCTCTTCTTTTAAAACAGTCTGGTGAAATATACCGTTCGTTTTTCTCCTTTTAATCGGAACGGTTTTAATGTGTAATATATCATTCGTAAAGGCAGGGGCTTTATACGCGATATTGATCCGTGCAATGTAGATAGCAAATCCCATTTTTCTCATTTTGTCATAATCAAACCCGATATCGCTTAAAAACTCCATACGGGCCGCTTCCAAATAGTGTAAATACACGGCATTGTTGACATGTGCATAGCTGTCGCATTCAAAACTTCGCACCGTAAGTTGAAACGTATGCTCCATAGGAGTACTATAGAGATTCGCTTCGACTATTGCAATTGTTAAAATCTGTTTTTTATCTCCGTATTGACATAATAGAGTTTGATTGCTATTTTTTCACATACTGATTTTTCATGTATCGGCGGTGTAGCTCAGTTGGTAGAGCAAACGGCTCATATCCGTTAGGTCAGGGGTTCGAATCCCTTCGCCGCTAATACTGCTGTTTCAACAATATTTTACAAAAAAGAGAAATATAGTAAAATACGTTGAAATCTCTCTAGTGTATATTTTTCATGGGTAGAATTACATATGGAAATATACCGGAAAGAAAATGGAAAGCGTGTGATTGACCTTCTTCCTTCTCAAGATGTCGGTTTTAATATTCGGTACGCCGCATCAAAGGTCTTGCAGTACAGCAGGGCGGTAGATGCGTATTGTACGATTATCGACAGCGAGGGAGGGGCGCTTTTTAATACCGAAGGAACACGGTCTCCCTGTTCTTTCTGTAAGAAAATTCAGGAATTGTTCGGTAACAGAATTAACTGTACCCATGCTCATCTCTACGGCGGCTATCAAGCCGAACGGCACAAAGGCCGATATACGTTTTACTGTCCCGTTGGGCTCGTCCATTGGGCCTCTCCTATTATTATAAACGACATGCTCTGCGGAACTGTCATCGGCGGGCCCGTACTCATGGAAGACGTAGATGATTTTATCGCCGACCTCCTTCAAAAAAATGAATCACTCAAACCGTATATCCACGAGCTGCGGGAACAGCTGAAATCTATAAAAAGAATTGATCAGGATAAACTGGACAGTTACGCGGATTTACTCGAACTGGTAACCGCCGCGGTTTCTAGGCAGGACTCTCCGTATTTTGAAGAACGTCCCGCCGAAGAAGCGTCCGCTTCCCCCCGCGTTTCCGATTACATTTATTACTTGAAGACCATGGGCGGGGAAGAAGTAGAAAAGAGCGGTCCGTATCCTTTGGATAAAGAGAGAGAACTGTTAAGTTACATCGCAAACGGAGACAAAAAAGCTGCAAGAAAGACACTCAATGAAATACTGGGGTTTGTGTTTTTTTCCAGCGGAAATAACTTCGATATAGTAAAAGCACGGATTTTAGAGCTGATTGTACTCCTCTCCCGGGCGGCAATGGAAGGCGGTGCCGATGTAGAGGAAATTTTCGGCATGAACTATCACTACATCAACCAGATCCATAATTTTACCACCATTGAACAGCTTACTGCATGGGTGGCAAGAATTATGAACCGCTTCTCCGATCTGGTATTTAACCTCGCAGACGTTAAGCATGTCGACGTCATTTTCAAAGCACTGGATTATATTAAAAAGAACTATATGAATAAGATTTCACTGCAGGATGTGGCTGAAGCGGCGAGTATCAGCCCCTCGTATTTCAGCAAAGTCTTTAAAGATGAAATGCACTGTAATTTCAATATTTATCTCAACCATTTTCGCGTAGAGGTAGCGAAGAAACTTCTGCTCGATATCAACATACCCCTGGTCAACGTCGCTTTTATGACCGGGTTCGAAGACCAGAGCTATTTTACCAAAGTTTTCAAGAAAATAACGAAAATGAGTCCCGGTAAATATCGGGAATCATTAGGCCGAATAAAAGATGCAAAAACCGGATAACAGCCGGAAGTAAAATAAATGTTTGGAGGGAAAACATGAGTTTATTAACTGAAATGTCTGAGGCTTTGCAAAAAGGAAAGGCTAAAGAAGTCGAAGAGATGGCTAAAAAGGCTATGGACGAAGGAATTGGCGGAAAACAGATCTTAAACGAAGGTCTGATGAGCGGCATGGCTATTATCGGTGAAAAGTTCAAAAAGAACGAAGTGTACGTACCGGAAGTACTGATAGCCGCACGGGCGATGAACGCCGGTATCGCCGTTATCAAACCGACGCTCCAGGAGGGAGATAACGAGTCGAAAGGAAAGGTCGTTCTCGGTACTGTAAAGGGAGACCTTCACGACATCGGCAAGAATCTTGTCCGCATCATGATGGAAGGGAAAGGGCTCGAAGTCGTCGACCTCGGAATCGACACACCTGCCGAGAAGTTTATCGAAGAAGCTCAAAATAACAATGCACAGATCATTGCGTGTTCGGCACTGCTTACCACGACCATGACCGAGATGGAAAATGTTGTTAAGGCTTCGAAAGAGGCCGGCATCGGAGATAAGGTCAAGGTAATGATCGGCGGTGCTCCTGTAACTGATAATTACAAAGAGAGCATTGGTGCGGACGTCTACGCTCCGGATGCAGCTTCCGCTGCCGACGCCGCGATTGCCGCCTGCGAAAAGTAAAGCAGAAAGGAATCAAGCTAATCATGCCCTGCTTGTAATTATAGTATAAAGCAGGGCAATTTTTTTATCCTGCAAAATTTCTTACGACGGGCATGTACCGTCTTGCGTTTTATTCAAATATACTGGTATAGTTGCGCTATGTTTGGGTTCTTTATAAAAAAATGGTTTTTTGATTTCTGGGACAATATGATAAAAATTGTCCTTCTCAATCTCGGGTTTATTGCACTGCTCGGCGTTGTCGTATATGTGCCGTTTTTGCTGCGGTTTTCTACGGCACTCTCCATTGTTTCCGCAGCAATCGTTATTGTATTTTTCAATCTCTACGTCGGAGGGGCCGCCCGTTTTACATCGGAAATCGCAGATTACGACAATCCCGGGTTCAAGGATTTTATCGAATATGTCAAAGAGGTGTGGAAGTCTACGATCGTCCTTTCGATTGTTTCCCTGTTGCAGCTTTTTTTAGTTGTTTTTGCAATGCCGTTTTATATTTCACTCGGCGGAACAATGGGCCTTATTGCCCTTTCCATTATCTTTTGGGCCAGTGTTGTCTGGTGGCTTGCTTTTCAGTACTATTTCCCGGTACGAAGCCGGTTGGACAGTAATCTCAAAAAAGTGTTGAAAAAATCTTTTTTGCTGCTTTTCGATAATACCGGGTTTTCTCTCGGCATGGCAATTTTCTCACTTATTGTTTTAGCGCTATCTGTTTTTACCGCCCTTCTGCTGCCCGGATTTGCCTCGATTCTGCTTCTCCATCAGGTGGGTACAAAACTGAGACTGTATAAGTACGATTATTTAGAAGAGAACCCCGACGCGAACAGGAAAAATATTCCGTGGGATTCCCTTCTCTACGACGAAAAAGAGCGGGTAGGCCACCGCAGCCTCAAAGGGATGATCTTCCCTTGGAAAGAATGATCCGGGAAAGAGATCAATCTTTGATGTCGGGAAAATCTTCCGCCGCCTGGAACAGGGCTTCTACCTGTTCTTTAGAAATAAGAAACTCCGATATTCCCTCTCTATACAGAGCATAAAAATCTTTGTTGTAATGATAGAGGGAGATTTCTGAAAAAAACGGTTTCTCGTTGAGTTCATACGAGATGACGAGGACCGGTTCTCCCGCCGGAGGCCCGGAATAATCGGGCCGGGGATTCTCCGCATCCATCATCAATCCGATCACTTTCTGATAGAGTGCTTTAAACGGGTCTTCCTCGACGACATCTCCGTTGAGAAAGTAGGTGACGTTCTCTTCTTCATCTTCTCCCGCTGCCGGTTCCCGCCCGATCCCCATTTTGTAGGAGAGGTTGTTAGCAGGAGAAGAGATCGTTACCGAATCTACGACATCAATGCTGATGATCAGTGCAAACTTACTTACCAGAGTAAAAGGATCGGCCGGGAGAAAATCGAGATGATACTCCGATATAGTAAACACTCTCGGATGCGAGGCAAGAGTCGCATACACCTGCCGGTCGCTCATAGTGTCTCCGAGATAGAGCGTATACCCTTTCTGCGGGTCTCGGATGGTCACCGTGGTGTGCGGTTCATCGAGGCCGTAGGGTGAGAGATCTTCCGGATTTTCTTCGATAAACGATGATGCCATGACGGCTGCCGGCAGTTTTTGGGAAAATTCCTGAAAACCGGTCGAATCGATACTGCGGATATTTTTATACGGCTGTTTGAGAAGATAGCGGGAAAGAAAGGTGACCGGCTTTTCTTCATCGGTTATTTCTTCCATTTCAACGACCGTCTCTCCCGAGTCTATCTTCAGATACGTTATCTTTTCCAGATCGACCTGTGCTACTACTGTCTCTCGCAGGTCCGCTTCCGTTTGTAAAAAACCGTTTCCATGGTAGAGAGAAATCGTATAAACGGGCTCATCATCCGCTTTTTTAAAGTAGAAACCGGAGCCTGCCGGTGTTCTGTCCCCTACTAATCCTCTGTAAACAGTACCGTCTTTGAGATGTACCTCGAATTGGGAAATCGGCGGGTCCAGTCCGAATGGGGAAAGATCTTCCGGGTTTTCACTAATCATCCTGGTAGCGGTAAGAGAGATTGCATTCTTTCCGATCGAACTGATCGCATTCTGCTTGAGCTCATAGGATACATCTTTGTTGTAAGCCCATGAACCGTCTTCCCGCACCACTTCTATCGTTTGATTATCTCGGATGAGTACAACTTTCGAGACAGTATCCTCTTCGAAATTGAACAACTCTATTTTTTGAGGTATGGCCGCTTCTTTTTCGGCTTCCGCCTTTTTCTTTTGAACGTTGCTCACAACAAGGTAAGCCCCGATCAGGGCAACCGGTATTATAATTGCTAGAAGTAGTTTGATTGTTTTGCTCATTGTTGTTTCCGCCTTTTAGAGGTGTCTTCTTTTCAGCCAAATGACCAGTCCGATGATAATGACCACGAGGGGGACAATGATTACCACAACACCGGAGTAGATAAATGAGAGAAGCCCGGAGATGCGCAGTGGCAGTTTAAACAGACTCTTAGAACGGATGGAAATCGTCTCTTCCCGGTTATTGACCCAGGAGATGCTGTTGAGCAGATACTCGATGTTCCCCTTGATTTGTCCGAACGGAGGGATCGGCGTGAGAATTCCTGAACTTCCCATCACAACGAGACGGGTCCCTTCTTCTTCTTCATATTTTTCAGTAACGGATACGGCGAGATTAACAGGACCGGGAATGTCGGAGGGGAGTGTGTCCGTTGTACCGTTATCAACGGTGCGGACCCAAGAGGCATTAGAAGTTCGAAGTATCGGTTCCACCTCCAGATTCCGTTTTTTCATCTCCAATACGTTTATTCCCATGGAATTCGGTACCAGCAGGGTCATTTTACTCTCCTTCAACGGGACAAGTATCTCATGGTCCGTTAACGACGGAGATAAGAGAAAACGATTGTCGGTGGTATAGAGATAGTTCGGGTTCCCCTCCATGACAATACCGGGATGAAAACCGATACCGAAGCTCTGCAGGAGCTCCGAGAAGACGGGGAAAAACTCAAAAGAGACAAAATCGAAGAGAAACAGTCCTCTCCCCCCTTCGTTTAAAAACGCACGTATTGTGTCGGCCTCTGCTTCGTTCAAATCGTTTTTCGGAGACAGGATCACGATCGCCGATGCATCTTCGGGGACTTCGGGTGTTTTCAAAAGATCGAGCTGTTTTATCTCATAATTCTCTTTGGAAAGCATAGAAGCCAGCCCGTAATCGCCGAAGGTGTATTCCCCGTGTCCGGTAAGCTGATAGAGGACAGGAGTGTATCCTGAGGTCACGTAGAGAATCGCACTGGTGACCCGCTGTTCGGTATTAAATCCCATAAGCTGCGATTGTCCGCTGCGGTTTGTGCTGATATCGTAGAGGTCCATTGCCGTGATTATCCGATAGTTTTCTCCGCTTTTAACGATAAGGCTGCCGTGTCGGATTTTTTCTCTCTCTTTTTCGAACTGAGCGATAAATCCGGGATTTTTCTCGATATCTACAAAGTCGAGTGTTATCTTCTCACTCTGATTGGCATATTTTTCGAGTACCTGTACGACTTCGTCGGACTCTTCGCCGACCCGGTAGACGGCGTAGATTGCGACCTCCTCTGTGAGATTGTCCAGTACTTTTTCGGTCTGCTCGGTAATCGAGAACAGTTTGGACTCGGTAAGGTCTACTTCAGTCGGTATTTGCTGTACTAAGAGGTTGATGACGACCAGTCCGACAAGGACTGCTGCTGTAATAACGGCAGCATACCCGCCGTGCCGTACTCGTTTATCTTGTAATGATTCCAGTAATGATTTCTTATTTTTCACATCGGGCTCCTTATATCCACCGCTTTTTATCGATAAGACGGACGGTCAAAAAGAGAAAAAAAGCTGAAAACGAGAGGTAGTAGACGATCGAATCGAGCTTGAGTATTCCCATCGAAAAATCCTGGTAGCGGTCAACCGGGGACAACCATCCTAACACTTCTCCGATAAATCCCACGAAAAATTCGTCTTTGAGCAGAAAAACGAGGAGAATGACCAAGCCACCGACTAAACCTGCTCCGATAGTAAGGAGGAGATGCTTGGTAGAGAAGTATATCCAGACTGCTCCTGCGAGAACGACCACTGCCGCGAAAATGATGCCGGCAATTTCATCGGTTGGTACGGCCGTTTTGAGAAAATCCATTATCCAGACGAGGAGCAGGGCCCCGAACGTTACGATTGCTGCTACCACCTGGTTTTCCGTAGTGGCACTTACAAAGAGTCCTACCGAGATGAACGAACAGCCTAAGAGTAAAAATCCGATATATGATCCTACCGTCTCCCATGTATCGAGCGATCCATGCAGTGCGATAATGATCGGATAGATGACGGTTATAAGGAGCGTGATACCGAAAAAAGCGGCCGCCGCCAAGAATTTGCCCAGGACAATGTCTCCTATCTTAAGGGGGGCTGTAAGCAGAAGCTGGTCCGTATTCATCCGTTTTTCATCGGTCATAAGCCGCATGGTCAGTATCGGTACTACCAAGAGAAAAACAAAGGCGATGCTGCTTAAAAAAGGCGCAAACCGGGCGCTCTTGGTAAGAATGATCTGTGTAGCAAAAAATATTCCGGCTATGAGTAAAAATAACCCCATAAATATATAGCCGGTAGGGTTTTGGAAATAGGTTCTCAATTCTTTTTTCAGTATGGCAAACATATTATTGTACAACCTCCTTCTCGCTGGTTGTTAAGTGCAGGAAAATATCTTCTAAGGTCAAATCCATTGGCCGCATGATGAGGATGGGGCACCGGGCCTTACTCAATGCAAAAAAGACTTCGGAGCGTATATCTTTTTCTTTCTCCGCAACGATGACGACATCGCAGGTGCCGGCTTCATCTCTCGACGGTTCGACTTCAGCACTTTCAATGCCGTCTACCGAACCGACCGCCTTTTGGATCGCCTCCTTCTCTCCGCCGACCCGTAGAGAGAGCCGGTTCGCCCCTAAGAGCCGTTTAGAGAGGTTCCCCGGTGTATCGGATGCAACGATGATGCCCTGATTGATGATAAGCACTCGTTCGCACACTGCACTTACTTCGGGGAGGATGTGTGAACTCAACACGATGGTATGATCTTCCCGCAGTTCTTTGATGAGGTTCCGTATTTCGATGATCTGGGTGGGATCGAGTCCGACGGTGGGCTCGTCTAAAATGAGTATTTCCGGGTTTCCTAACAGGGCCTGTCCTAAGCCGACCCGCTGTTTATACCCTTTAGAGAGATTTTTAATAAGCCGGCCTTTTACATCGGCTATTTTAACGAGGTCGTATATTTTTTCGAGATTCCGTCTCAGTTCGTTCTTATCGATGAGTTTTATCTGCCCTGCGAAGGTGAGATATTCCTCGACGGTCATATCGAGATAGAGCGGCGGCTGTTCCGGCAAATAGCCTATTTTCTTTTTTACTTCGATCGGATGTTCGAGGACATCCATATCATCTACATAGACACTGCCTTCGGTAGAGGAGAGATATCCGGTGATGATATTCATCGCCGTGGTCTTGCCGGCCCCGTTCGGTCCTAAGAACCCTAAAATTTCCCCTTTCTCAATAGTAAAGTTCAATGTATCGATTGCTATATGTTTTCCGTAGCGCTTGGTGAGATTTTCTGCCCGGATCACTGTGTTACCTCCCGAATCGTAAGTTTGATCAACATGGTTATTTTACAGGAGGATAACGTTCTAAAAACGTCTCTGTCAAGGTGAAAAAAAGGGCGGGAGGGTCACTCCCGCTGAATGTGGTTTTTAATACCCGAAGTTGATACTCAGTATCGGTTCGATACGGTAGGTCTGGCCTGCTTCGAGGTAGAAGGTACTCTGGGTCTGGAGCGCCCCGATCGAATACTGAATGGTGTATTCTCCGGGCTGGAACATTTCCGGTTCGAATATCTGTCTGCCGTTAACAAACACTTTAAAGT
>CAZQKT010000090.1:0-15446 GCA_964594055.1 uncultured Spirochaetales bacterium | reverse complement strand
GCAAGGTAGTAGGGGAGGCTGTAGAGGGTAAAAGCCTTTCCTGACCGTGTGTTTAGCGTATCGGTCCTCTCCTTTCCCGCGTAGAGCTCCGATACATCCACAAAGTGGTGAAGTGACCGTAATGTGCCGGTTTTACGAGCTTGCAGGTATCTGTACTCGGATAGAGCAGATAGAGGAACATCGCCCGTTCTAGTGTTCGCAGAACCTTGCCCATCTCCCGTGATCTGTAGCTCGAATTACCGATGTCGTGGCGCAACCAGCGCTGAGAAAATCCACTACGACGAGGGTTCTGACACGGTGGTCTGGACGGCTTCTCTCAAGGGGTTCTACAAAGGCAGGTCCGAGACCTTCAAGGGCTATGAGTTCATGGACCAGCTAGTGGCTCATCTGCCGCCCCGCCGGGTCCAACTTATCCGCCCCGTCGCAGTGAAGAAATATTTTGGCATCACTTCTTTCCTTGACGTAGGATATCCAGGAAGCCATCCGCGGTTTCCGCCTCTTTTAGCGGCTCTGTTACCACATCGAAGTAGAGGCTGCCCGCCGGCCGCCTGGCGATCATCACACCTTCATGCATGATTTCTACCGACCCGTCATCGTTGAACACCGGCTCATACCCCTCGGGTGCGAGGCAGGGAGTTCCGTCGGTAAGCTGCGCTTCCGTCCAGCGGTCTATCCTCAAAAATGGCATCCCCGTAGTCGGTCCGAGCCTGGTAAGCTGGACAACATCCGAGCCGAGCAGTTCAGCGACTTCTAGAGATACCACCGCAAGCTGCTGTTTGATGTCGTACAGTTTTATGTCCTCTTGAAGACCGAGCTTTTCTAAGAGATTGTTATAGGCGATGGCGGATATCCCGGTCACTCGGCTCCCCCAGATATCGAGGGGGACCCGGTCCGGTTCACGGTGGTCTAACGCGGCTGCTACCCGCTCTCTGCCGGTCAGTTGGGCCATTACTGTTTCTCCTTACTTTTGTTATGATTTATTTCCTGTTCAGTCAGGTCGAGGTGAATGGGGGTGCTTTTTTCATACATATAACATATCATAGACCTTTTTAACAAGGATCGCAGAAACGAACGGAAGAGAAAAATAACTTGCTCCCGTATCGATTGTGGGGTTAAGATAAAAAGAGTATGTCGGAAAAGAAACGTCTCTTATTAGTGGATGATGACCGCACAGCCATGGAACTCATTCAGGAACTGCTCGGACCCCACGACATAGAGGTAGAGTTTTCCGGTTCTTTCGACGAGGCGGTAGAGAAGTTAAAAAAGTGCAACTTCCAGGTAATTGTCAGTGATATCAAAATGCCCGGGAAAAGCGGGGTTGATCTTCTCGATTTTTGTGTCAATCAATATCCCGAGATCCCCGTTATTATGCTTACCGGGTACGCGACCGTACAAAGTGCAGTGGAAGCGCTCAAAAAAGGCGCCTTCGATTACCTCTCCAAACCGGTACAGATCGAAGCCCTGCGCATGACCATAGAAAAGGCAATTTCTCATGTACGGCTCAAAGAGCAGAATCTGTTTCTGAAAAAACAGCTCGAACAAAGGGAAGAAATTCTCTACGAAACCCAAAGTCCTCAGCTGCAGTCGATCTACCAAACGGTCGAGAGCATAAAAAATGTGGAGACGACCGTATTGCTGCAGGGCGAATCGGGAACAGGCAAAGAAATAATCGCGGGGATGATCCATAAATCCGGAAGTAAAGGGGCGGAAAGTTTTGTTCCCATCAACTGCGGGGCTATTCCGGAGAACTTAATCGAATCGGAGCTGTTCGGATATGAAAAGGGAGCGTTTACCGATGCAAAAGAGCGGACCAAAGGGAAACTCGAAATTGCCAGCGGAGGTACGCTGTTTCTCGACGAGGTAGACGAACTGCCCCTAAAGGCCCAAGTTGCCCTGCTTCGGTTTCTGCAGGAACGGGTGGTCATCCCGCTCGGTTCGAGCAGAACGGTAAAGGTAAATGTGCGGATTATTGCAGCCACGAACCGGGACCTCAAGGCAAAAGTGGAACAGGGGAGTTTTCGAGAAGATCTCTACTACCGCATCAATGTCATCCCGTTAACTCTTCCGCCTCTTCGGGAACGGAAAGAAGATATTCTCCCTTTGGCGCGATGGTTTTTGCAGAAGTTTTCCGATGCATACAATCGGCCCATCCGCTCGTTGACCAAGGAGGCGGGACAGGTACTTCTTTCTTATGACTGGCCGGGCAACATACGGGAGCTTCGAAACAGTATGGAGCGGGCTGCCATCATAGGAGACGGGGAGGGGATCACTCCTTCCTCCCTCGCCCTTCCTGTCTGTTTTGAACGCGGGGCGAAACCGGAGTTCGAACGATTAGGGGTCCTTCCGCTCAGAGAGCTTGAGGAGCAATACATCACCTGGGTAGTTGAACAGATGGGTGGAAACAAGACCAAAGCCGCGGGGTGTCTGGGTATCTCGGTCCGGGGACTGCGGTATAAACTCAACGATGAAGCGAATTCGCAATAGGATATTCATTCAAATTCTCATTCCCACGATCTGTCTTTTCCTTTTCGTCGTGGTAGGAGGATTGATTTACGTGAACCGCTCGTTCGAATCCCAAGTAATCAGCCAGAAATCGAATGAATTGGAAAAAGCTTCCCGGGCTATCCATAATTGGCTCGTAGCAAGAATTTCCAATATGATCCAGCTCTCCCGCACACCACTTATCCGGACCGGAGATTTCGAGGAGCTGCTTCCGTTTTTAAGAGAAGAGAGGAAACGACTCTCGTTTATTTACAGCAACATGTTCTATATTCTCCCGGATGGCCAATACTGGAGCACGGAGGGGGCCGGCGGAACTCTGGTAGATCCTCAATTTCTCAGTGATTTCAAGAAGGGGAGTAAACTGTTTTTTTATGACGGCCCTTTCCTCGACCATCCCCATTTTTCTGATTCGGTGTTGATTGCCGTACCTGTATTCAAAGATGGAGAATTGATAAGTGCCCTTGCGGCGACTATCCCCCTCCCCACGTTCAAACGTGTTATCAGCTATTTCACTATGGAAGAGTTCGAACAGTTTATGCTCGTAAATCCTCATTCTATCATTATTGTTCATTCCGATCTCGATTTGATTGGGAAAAGTGAGCGGGGGGAATACGGGAGGATTTTTACCTCGAATGCCATGTCCGGCGGTTCTATGGTGTTTGTATCCGTCCTCCGGACAACCTGGAAACTGGTCGCCTTTCAGCCTCTCAAGGTGATGTTGAAACCGGTGAAACAGATCAACCGGCTCATTATGGTGTTCTTTTTCGGGGTCGTCCTTCTCATTTTGTTCGTCTCTCTTGCCCTCTCTTCCCGGATAACCCGGCCGATTCAGAAACTGACCCAGGGGGTGCACCGTATCATGGAAGGGGATTATAAGCAGAAAATTCTCCTGGACACGAAAGACGAACTGAGTGAATTGGCAACGGCATTTAACCGGCTGAGTGAACAGCTCGTACAGCTGCGGACCGATGACCGGTTTGTGTTTTTAGGCCATCTGTCCGCGCGGGTCGCTCATGAGGTGCGAAAACCGCTCCATATTATCCAGCTCGCAGTAGAGGCCATTCAGAAACAGAAAACCCTAAACGGCAGATATCTACAGACGATCCTCAACGAAGTGGAGAACGCAAACATCTTTATCAGAGAAATCTTGAACTTTGCCCGCCCGGAACCGATAAGCCTTTCCCGATATTCGGTCATCTCCCTCTTGGATAAGGTTGCGCGTAAATATCAACTGCTTGCGGAGCAGAAGGGAATCGAACTGCTCTTTTATCATGATGATTCGATACATCTTTTCTACTTCGATATTATCAAAATGGAAGAAGCGTTTTCCAACCTCATGGAGAACGCAGTAGAATCAGTAGAGCATACTTCCGGGATGCGGAAAATCACTATTACGGTGTCTCAGAACGACGGCTACGGTGTACTCGTCTCGATTACCGATACCGGGCCCGGTTTTGATGAAGATGTAATCGATAAAATCCTCGATCCCTATTTTACGACAAAAGACGAGGGTACCGGACTAGGGCTTTCCATCTGTTACCGTATTTTTAACGCCCACAGTGCAACCATGACATTGGAGAATACATCGGACCACCACGCCAAAGTAACCGTTTTCTTTCCTGTGGAAGGGTAGGCCGGGGTAAGATGCATACAGTCGCGGAAGTGCCCCGAAGAGGCAATTCTTGCAGCCTGCCCGGCAAAAATTGCCGGTAGAACAGCAGTAAGCGTGCGGCATGGTATGAAAAGGAAAGTTGAAAGCCATTCGGTAAGTTTTTATGATATAACAACTAAACTCTGATTTTTGCCTGGTTTACCTGCCTCGAATGGTATCGAAAAATTGTTGGCATGGAACCTGCTTTAAAAGGATTGAATCTTACAAATCTTTTTAAAAGGAGAGAACTATGAAAAAAATGGTTATCTTTTTTGCAGTTATGCTTGTTGCAGCATCTGCTTTCGCAGGCGGACAGCAGGAAGCCGAAGAATCGGTGGCAGCTGAAGAGCAGGGTGAAGTGAGAACGCTTCGCGTTGCCGCTCCCCCTTGGATTTTCAAAAAGTTCGATTTGGAAAATTTTTCAAATGAGTTCGACAAAAATCATCCCGAATTGAAACTGGAGTTGATCCGGGCCGACAAGTGGAGCGCTCCGACTTATATTACCGAGTGGGAGACAGGTTCGACTCCGTTCGATGTGTTTGTCGGAGGAAGCGGTTCGATGCTCGCCCCCATCATTACCGGAGAATGGACGGAGCCGATGGACGGCATGCTCACCGGGGACATGGCAGAAGACAAGTTCGTCGGGGGGTTCCTCTCCGCGGGCAAGTATAAGAAACCAGGCGGCGGATCGTACTATCCCTGCATCCCCTTCGTCGGTGAGGTTTCTATCATCGGGGTCAACACTGAAATCATGAAAAACGCAGGACTATGGCAGAATGGGAAACCGGCACCGATTCCCGGCTGGAACGAAAGTGATTTCATGGGCTGGTTTTCAAAAGTAAATGATGCAGCCGAACTGGGTGCTCATGTGCAGATCTGGGACCGGGAGTTCATGCAGTACAACTACTGCGGACCGATAAAAGCGATGACCGGGACCTTTATGGAAGAGGATGGAAAGGGTTTCGATGTTACCAGTGACGCGGCCAAAACTTGGCTCGCCTATCTCCAGCAGATGCACGACCAGGACATTGGTGTGTGGACGACCACCGATGATCAGGGATATGCCAAATGGAAGACCGGTGTAACCGGCTCCTTCTACGCGGCCCAAGGCCACATCATGGAACTGGTAAGTGTTACCAATGATGAATCCGACATTGCTTACCTCGGCTGGCCCGATGCGGACAAGAACGGAAGCATCATCTGGACCCACTCGGTCTGGATGCCCAAAGTTGCCAAGAACAAAGATCTGGGCAAAGCGTATATCCGTGAGGTCGTGTTCTCCAAAGGAATGCAGCAGTGGAGTTTCAACAACTACGGGAAACTCCCCGTCATGAAAGACTACTACGGTGACGGTATCACCTGGTTTCAGGACCAGATGCCGGTCATTCTTTCGGTAGCAGATGCATCGAGCCCAATCCCGCTGTTCGGTGATCTACAGAAATATTTGGATATCCTGTTCAAATACCTCCCGGAAGCTGTGTACGGAAGAATGGAAGTGGACCAGGCACTCAACAAGATCAAACAAGAATCGAGCGGATTGGATTTTTCCGATCTTCGTGCCCGGTAGAGTAAAATATACCCTCTATAAAAATGTTGAGCGGGCCGTTTGACGTTACGTCCTCCGGCCCGCTTTTAGTGATACAATGAAAGGAGTCGGTGATGATATGATACAGACGTCAAAAAAAAAGAGCATCAGATCTTATTCGTATAATCCGACGTTAAAGGACAAGGTTTCTCTGGCTGTATTTCTCTCTCCGACGATGATCTTCGTCCTCATTTTTATCGCTTTCCCCATTGTTTTTTCAGGATATCTGAGTCTTACCGAATATAACTATGCAGCGGATGAATCAGCCAAGTTTATCGGATTGAACGGTTATATCGAGAGGATATTCAAAGACAGTTTTTTTCATACCGCACTGCTGAATCAGATGAAGTTTGCAGTCGCCTATTTTGTAGCAGCTTTCGTTATATCATTGGTGCTGGCAATCTTTGTAAACGAGTTGAAACACGGCACTCAGTTCTTTCAAGTTATTTTTTACATGCCGATGATCGTCCCCCTCTCTCTCGTCGGTATTACCTTCGCCTGGATTCTGCAGCCGGATATGGGGATATTCAACTATTTCCTGCGGTCTATCGGACTCGAGTCACTCGCAATCGACTGGTACGGGGAACCGACCACAGCACTGTACTCACTGGTGGTTGCCCGGACCTGGAAGATGATCGGGTTCACTTTAATAATTCTTTTAGCGGGCCTTCAAGGGATACAGAGGAGTCTCCGGGAATCCGCACGGGTGGACGGTGCCAATTTTTTTCAGGAAATCTGGTTCATCGTCCTCCCCAACCTCAAACCGTATATGCTTATTAGCGGTATCTGGATTTTGATTAACTCCCTCAAAGTGTTTGTCCTCCCCCAGGTCATCACTCAGGGAGGACCGGGGGTCTCCACTCTGACCCTCTACCTCTATTCATGGAAGCTCGCGTTCGAACGGCTGGATATGGGAGAAGCTTCCCAGGTTTCCTACATTACCGCGGCAATCATCCTGATTCTCGCCTGGGTACTCAACAGGATCTTTAAACCGGAAACGGCACAGCGGGGGTGATGATGAAACAGACTAGAACCGGAAACCGAAAGGTACTTCTTCTCATTATCCTTCTCTTTTTCGCTTTTTTGTTTCTTTTCCCGCTGGTGTGGATGCTCTTTACATCGATTAGGACCACACAGGACCTGTACAAATATCCCCCCACTCTGTTTCCTCAAGCCCTAACTCTGGAGAACTACATCTACATTTTCAAGGAGATGCGCGGTTTCATCCGCTACCTGGTAAACAGTATCGTTGTCACCATCTCTACCGTACTTATCGTCCTTGGTTCGAGTGCAATGGGAGGTTATGCCTTCGGAATGCGGAAGTTTCGGGGGCAAAATGTGCTCTTCATGATGATTGTGGGTGTGCTTACCATCCCCTACATCATGTATCTCATCCCTATTTACATGATGGAACTCAAACTGGGATTTCGAAACAGTTGGATTGGGCTCATTCTCCCTTATGTCGCGCTCAATCTCCCCTGGGGGATGCTCATCATGCGGGGTGCATTCTCCACAATACCGCTCGATATCCGAGACGCCGCAATCATTGACGGCTGCAATGAATATCAGCTGTGGTACCGTGTACTCCTTCCCATTAACCGGCCGGCACTCGCTGCTACAACGATTATCACCTTTGTCTTTGCCTGGCAGGAATATATGTTTGCAAGCACGTTGATGACCAAGAACGAATGGCAGACACTACCGGTAGGTATTGTGTGGCTCCGGGATGAGCTGCAGACCTTGGTCATGGGACGGATCGGTGCGATGGTGGTTATCACGATCCTGCCGGTTTTGGTTCTTTTTTTCATTTTTCGTGATTTTTTTATTGAAGGATTGAGCGAGGGAATGCTCAAAGGGTAAACTTCTACTATGAGCAAAAAGGCACTGGGTATTATTGTAGGCTCCGCGGCCGTCGTTGTTCTTGTACTGGCTCTGCTGTTTTTTATCCGCTTCTCACTGGGCACAAATAATGGAGAAAACATCGTTCTCAAAGCCGCCGACGATCATGAACTGACCTATCCGACGACTATGGGACTTATCCGAATTGGAGAACTGCTCAAGGAGTGGACGAGGGGCCGCATCACGGTACAGGTGTACTCTTCGGCCCAATTGGGCTCGGAGAGGGAGACGATCGAACAAACCCGGCTCGGTGCGATCGATATCAACCGGGTCAATATCAACCCGCTTACCCAGATCGAACCGGCGCTCAAAGTACTCTCTCTGCCTTATCTGTTTCGGGACAATGAACATATGCACGCAGTTGTGGACGGACCTATCGGACAGGAGCTGATGAAAACACTCGAAGCATCCGGGTTGATCGGACTCGGATACTATGATTCGGGACAGAGAAGTTTTTACAATTCCGTGCGGCCGATTAAAACGATCGAAGACCTTAGAGGATTGAAAATACGGGTGCAAAAGGCGGAGATCATGCAGGATATGGTGAGTGCCGTAGGGGCTGTTCCGCTTCAGCTTGCCTTCGAAGAGGTTTATACTGGACTACAGACTGGTGTCATAAATGGCGCGGAGAATAACTTTCCCTCCTGGATTACCAAAGGACACTACGAGGTTGCAAAGTACTATACAAAGGATGAGCACGTCCGCACACCTGAAATAATCCTCTTCAGTAAAAAAACGTGGGACCGGCTCTCGGAAGAGGACAAAAAGCTGGTCCGGAAAGCGGTGGATGAATCGATTCCGTACCAGCGGCAGCTGTGGGAAGCAAAGGTGGAAGAATCGATCGATAAAGCGATCGAGGCCGGATGCGAAATCGTCACAGACATCGACAAACAGCCGTTTATCGATGCGATGAGACCGGTGTACGAAAAGCATGCTACTGACTTGATGGATTATGTCGAGCGGATTCGCGCCGTCCGGTGAAGCATAGTGAAAACGATTGCTATGATGCGCGACCCGTGGGGTCTGCCCCTCCAACTGGTAAAGCGGGCCGAACCAATGATGAAGGATGAAGTATGAGTTTAGGATTTGGAATAGCAGGATTGGGGACGGTAGCGGAGACGCATGCCAAGGCGATCGGGGACATGGAAAACGGCCATCTTTCCGCTTGTTTCTCCCGCAGTAAGAACAAGGCCGAGGCTTTTGCGGAGCGGCACCGCTGCACGCCGTATTGGGATTATGCCGCGTTCCTCGAAGACCGGGCGGTGGATATTGTAACGATCTGCACACCTTCCGGAGCGCATCTCAAACCGGCGGTAGAAGCGGCCGCGGTCGGCAAACACATTATTGTCGAAAAACCTCTCGAGATAACCCTGGACCGAATTGACCACATAATCGAACGGTGCCGCGAAGAAGGAGTGCTCTGCAGCGGGGTGTTTCAGTCCAGGTTCTCTCCGGCCGCAGGGGCTGTGAGAAAAGCGGTGGAACAGGCACGGTTCGGGATGCTTACGTTGGGCAGTGCCTCTGTTAAGTGGTACCGGAGCCGGCAGTATTATGACGAGGGAGGATGGCACGGCACCTGGGATTTGGACGGCGGCGGGGCCCTGATGAACCAGTCCATCCATGCTGTTGATCTTCTTCAGTGGTATATGGGGCCGGTAGAAACAGTTTCAGCCATGACCGGGACCCTGGGGCATAAAAACATCGAAGTCGAGGATACTGCTGTTGTTACGCTTCGATTTCAAAACGGGGCTCTCGGTACGGTTGAAGGCTCCACTGCCTGTTATCCGGGTTTCTTAAAACGGGTGGAACTCTCCGGAACAGCCGGAAGTGCAGTGCTCGAAGAAGATACCATCACGGTGTGGCAGTTCGACCCGCCCCGTCCGGAAGACGAGACCGTTTTACAAAATCTAGGCCCCGGTGCGGGTGCTGCAGCCGGCGGCGGCGCTTCCGATCCTGCAGCAATCGATTATGCCGGTCATCGTATACAATTCGAAAACTTCGCCCGTGCTGTTCGGTCCGGCGGTCCGCCCTTAGTCGACGGTACTGAAGCCCGCAAAGCGGTAGAAATTATCCTCGCTGTGTACAAAAGTGCATCCGAGAACCGACCGGTTTCTCTGCCGTTGTGATTTACCATGCTTAAGAATTTCTGTTTCTGGCAAATCTACTGAAAATCTTATAAACTTACGTTATGAAAAAGCAGAACTTTGAACAGAAAAATGAAAAAATAAAAGCTGCCTTTGAAAAATTGAAAAAGGAACAGCCGGAAAAACTCAAAGAAAGACTCAACCTCTCCTGGAGCAACTGGGGGTTCGGTCTCGAACCTCTGCAGGAGACTGCCGCCCGCTTGGAGAAAGCGGGGCTTGCCTACATCGAGCTGCACGGTAACCATTATACCGATGATCTCGGATATGGTCCTAAAGAGACGCTCGAAATACTCAAAGACCATAATCTTACCGTAGCCGGAATCTGCGGAATGTTTTCGGTGGACAACGATTTGTCCAGTAACCGGCCTATCCAGCGGCAGGCGGCCCTCGATTATCTTAGAAGAGAGATCGATTTTGCAGCTGCTGTCGAGCCGATCCGGGCCGAAGAGGTGAGTTTCGTCCACACGGTAGCGGACGCGAAAGAGTACATTGCAGCGGATATGCTTACCAATCTGCATATGGCCGACAGCAACCGTCTGGCTCTGGGGAAGGGATCACTCGATCTCGATACGATCATTATGGCGCTGTACTGCATCGGTTACAACACGGAGGGAAGATATGTTACTCCAGAACCGCTCGGACCGGGCGGTAATCCGTACGAGGCGCTCAACGGCAAACCGGACAAAAAGAAACTGGATGAATTGGTAATACAAACTGCCAATTATTTCAGAGAACGGGAAGAGGAATTACTAACCTGAGCTTCTCATCGACGACCAGGGTTTGGAAGTAACTCTCTGACGGTAAAGGGTAGGACGAGCGAACCATACCGCTTTTCACGAGTCCGGATTCCGGGCATAATAGAATCTCCATGTATATAAAAAAAATTACCGTCGACCCGACCAAATTCCCCAGGAGGGACCTCTATCCCTTCAGCATTGATGTTTTTCAAAGGCCGCTCGAGATTGACTTGGCAAAAAGAATTTCCATTTTTGTCGGGGAGAACGGATCGGGGAAATCGACACTTTTAGAAGCGGTTGCCCGGAAGTGCGGAATCCATATCTGGCAGGGGGACACTCGGGAGCGGTACAGCAAGAGCCCGTTCGAAAAAAAGCTCCACCGCTATATTCAAGTCGAGTTTGCCGACCACGGGGGCACCGGTCATCGGGAGATTGTCGGGTCTTTCTTTGCCTCGGAGATATTCAAAAACTTCTCACAGATCCTCGACGAGTGGGCCGCCTCCGACCCGGGTATACTCGAGTTTTTCGGGAGCAAGTCGCTTATGAACCAGTCTCACGGGCAGGGGCACTTGAGCTTTTTCAGAAGCAGATTTTCCCGGGGAGGACTGTTTCTCCTCGATGAACCGGAGAACGCACTCTCCCCGAATAGTCAGATCGAACTGCTCCGTATTCTAAAAGAAGCCGGAAATGACGATTCTTCTCAGTTCATACTTGCCACTCATTCTCCGATTCTCTTAGCATGCCCCGGTGCGCAACTGTTGAGTTTCGACGGTACGACAGTCGAAGAAATCACGTATGAAGAGACCGAGCATTACAAGCTGTACAGGGATTTTCTCAACGACAGAGAACGGTTTTTTTGAGCTCGGTTCCAGGTCTACTTTTTCCGAAACCCCTTGGTCACCAATTCTTTCTCCAGCCCGTCGACGAACTCCTCGGCCCCCTCCGGTGGAGTGGTCAGGAGACTGATGATGACGAAGAGGACCGTCGTAATACCCAGGCCCCACACAGGCGGCCACCATCCCAGCGGATAGAACCGGGTCAGATACATCACTGCGGTAAGAACTCCCCCGACGATCATGGAGACAAGAGCTCCCGCTGCCGAGGCCCGCTTCCAGAAGAAAGCGGCGATGATGGTCGGTGCCATCACCAAGAGTCCTCCTGAAGCCATACTGGAGAGCACGGTAATGAGTCCGGGCCTGAAATAGGCGAAAATAATACAGAACACCAGAAGAGCGAGCATGGCAATGCGCCCCACCCAGGTTTCGGACTTCTCCGAGATGTCCGGTTTTATATGTTTGACTACATCGCGGGAGAAGAGGGAACTCAACGTGAGGATGATCGACCCGAGCGTTGAAGTAGCGGCAGCAAAAATTCCAATAAAGATAATTAATCCCAGGATAGTGGGTACTTTGGCCAGCAGTTGGGGCATGGCCTGGTCCGGGTTTTCCAGTCCGGGGATAATATGTGCCGCCTGAAACCCGAACAGGGTGGAGATGATCGTATAGATGAATCCGAATATGGCGAAGTAGATGATCATCCTGCGTAGACTGACGATTCGGTCCGGTACGTACATACGCTGAGAAACTTGAGGATTAGTCAGCGCAAAGAAGGCCCACGGCAGGGTAAGCCCGATAAACAGTTTCGGGTCCCAGGTAAACTCGAGCAGTTCCGGGTTCTGCTCGGTAATCGTAAAGGCGAACTCTCCCGGAGAACCGAAGAAGTGGAATATTATGAATAACAGGGCAATGATCGATGTAATGATCATAGTAATCGCTTGGAATGCATCGGTCCACGCAACCGAACGCATCCCGGCCCACCAGGCCGTAAACCCGGAAAGAAGGGCCATAATCAACACTCCCACCATAAAAGGAATCGTACCGCCGGAGAGGCCGTTAACCATAAACCCGATCCCCATAAGCTGCACCGAAGAATAGGGGATAAGCATCACAAAGGATATAACCGCAGCCACGACCGCCACCCATTTGTTCCGAAACCTGTTGCCGAGAAGCTCGGGCGGGGTGATGTGTTCATACCGGTTCCCCACCAACCAGAACCGGGGACCGAATACAACCAGAAAGAGGACCGTAAAGATGAGATAGGTCATCTCGAAGCCGAGCGCCCCGACCCCGGAACGGTAGGTAAGGCCGACCAGACCGACCAGCATGAAAGCGCTGTAGGTAGTGGCAGCGTAGGTCATCCCGGCGATGAACCCTTTGATCCGTCTGCCGCCGATAAAAAACTCGGCAGCTCCTTTCCCCAATCCTCGCCGGGCAAGTCCTGCTATCCAGAGAGCGGCAAATGTCCATACCAGCATTGCAATGACAACATAGATCGGTTTCATGATTTCCCTCCCCAACGCCGGGTGTAGAAAATCCCGAAAATTATGACTGCCAAGGTGAGAATACACCAGAAGAGAAAACTAGCAGCAAAGCTGCCTGTCTGCGTAAAGAAAAGATACGGAACCAACACATCGACAAGAGCGAGGACGGCGGCGAGAACAAGAAAGATCCAGCCTTTCATAGTATGTACCCCCTTTAACCTTATAGTAAAAATATAAGGAATTGGTAAAGGTGCTTCAAGTAGAAATAATTTCAGTTTGAACTTTTTTTTAAATCGTTTTTTCCAAAGTACGTGCACGAAACCGACTCCGCTTAGACGAGGTGATCAGAGACATCGGAGAACAGTTCGAACCGGCCGTAAAACCGCTTTCCCTGATTGCAGATACGTATTTCAATTAAACCCCCAAACAAGGTATTTGGCAATTGATTTTTTGGCCCGGCCCAACATATAATAAAATGTATATTGGGAGGGGCCATGCAGACGCTTACCTGGAAATGGATACAAAATATAAGTGAAGAAATATTCCGTAATAAGTACATGCTCCATGGAGAGGAGGATGCCGTCGAAGTCTTCCGTCTTATTGCCGAAGAGGTCGCCTCCGTTGAGCGGCCCGAAGTCCGGGACCGGATTCAGGATGATTTCTACCGGGCCATGACGGAGGGAAGGCTCATCCCTGCCGGGAGGATCCTCGCGAATGCTCGTCCTGCAAGCCCCATGAAAAATTACAACAACTGTTTTACCATCGATATCGAAGATTCGATGGAGGGGATCTACGATTCTCTCAAGGAGGATGCCCTCATCAGCAAGATGGGGGGAGGGGTCGGGTTCGATGTCTCCAAACTGCGGCCGAAAGGGGATCCGCTCTCAGGCGGAGGAGAAGCAAGCGGCGTACTCTCTTTCTTACGCACGTTCGACCAATCAGCCAAAACGATCATGACCGGCGGACACCGCAGGTCCGCCCACATAGCGCTCCTGGACATCAATCACCCCGATGTGGAGGAGTTTATTACCGCGAAACAGGGGGACCGAAACGGGGAGCTCACTCAGTTCAACATTTCGGTCAAGATCTATGATAATTTTATCCGGGCGATCAAGGAGGATTCGGATTGGGAGCTTTCCTTTCGGGGGAAAACGTATAAGACGCTCAAAGCCCGCCGGCTCTATGACCTGCTGGCAACCAACGCCTTCTACAATAACGAGCCCGGAATCTTCAACGCCGATATCGTAGAACGGTATAATAACGGGTATTGGGCTTTTAAAATAGACCGGGTCAATCCGTGCGGCGAACTGGTCATGCCCCCCTATTCGCTCTGCTGCCTCTCGGCTGTCAATCTCACCTCATTCGTTCAAGACCCCTTCGGGGACAACGCCCGCTTCGATTGGGAAGGGTTTACATCGACGGTAAAAACCGGCATCCGGTTTCTCGATAATATACTCGATGTCACCGACTATCCGTTGGAGAAGATCCGCTCGTTCTCCAAACAGTGGCGCCGCATCGGACTCGGTTTTACCGGGTTAGGAGATGCTTTGTGTATGCTGAAACTTCCCTACGGCGAGCCTGATTCTCTCGAGTTCGCAGGAGAGGTCGGAAAGGTGCTTCGGGACACTTCCTACAGCACCTCCGCCGAACTTGCAGCGGAGAAAGGGTGCTTTCCCGCCTGCGATACGGAGAAACTGGTAAAGGCCGATTTTATTAAGAACCTGCCGGAGCACATCCGCTCATCAATACGCAAAAACGGGATGCGCAATATCCAGCTCAACACCATCGCTCCTACGGGGACAACCTCCCTTACCGTAGGCCAGAACTGCTCTTCGGGTATTGAACCCATGTTTTCGCTGGAGTATCAGCGCACTGTACGCACCGGGGTCGGCGATGAGACCCGGACTGAGACGGTGTTCGACTATGCTTGGCTGCTTTATCAGGAATTAAAAGCCGATGATGCAGCGGCTTACACTGCGACACCCGAACCGCCCCCCTGTTTTGTGACCACTGCCGATATTCCTGCAAAAAAAGCGATCGATATGCAGGCGGTCCTGCAGCAGTACATCGACCATAGTATCTCCAAGACGCTCAATCTAAAACCGGGGACGACCCTCGAAGAGTATAAGGAGCTCTATCTCTACGCTTACGAGAAGGGCCTCAAGGGGTTTACCACGTTCAACCCCGAAGGCAACATGAAAGGTGTCCTCGAGGCGAAACGGAAAGATACGATCGTCCGCCGCTTTGCTCCCAAGCGCCCGAAGGAGCTCCCCTGTGATATCCACTCTTTCCGGGGAAAAGACCTCGACTACATCATCCTTGTGGGAAAACTAAACGGCAGTCTCTATGAAATCTTCGTCATCGATAATCCCGATATGTACCTCGATTTGAAAAAATACAAAGAGGGCAGAGTAGTGAAAGTACAGAAGGGCCGCTACGATTTGATCGTGGACACCGGTCCGGTCCACATCCGGGTGGAAAACTTTACCAAGACGTTTAACTCACCGAACGCTTCACTGGCCCGGTTTATTTCCATGTCCCTCCGCCACGGGACCCCCCTCCAATTTATCGTCAACCAGCTCAACAAAGACACCAATTTCACCGACTG
>CAZQKT010000089.1:0-15486 GCA_964594055.1 uncultured Spirochaetales bacterium | reverse complement strand
GGAGAGCTTCTCAATATTTCCGACGTCTATACTATACCGGAAAATGCTCCTTACAGTTTTGATCCGACGTATGACCGCTTATCCGGGTATAAGACTACATCCAATCTCACCATCCCTCTTAAAACGAACACAGGCGAAATATTGGGGGTCATACAAGTTCTCAATGCATTAAACGAAGAAGGTGAGGTGGTCGCATTCAGCGAAGATGATGAAATTATGGTCATGCATTTTGCCAATAATGTAACAGTTGCGCTGCAGAGGGCAAGAATGACCCGAACGCTTCTGCTGAGAATGATAAAAATGGCTGAATTGCGTGACCCGAAAGAGACAGGGGCCCATGTAAACCGGGTCGCCGGTTTTGCCGTGGAAATTTACGAACGGTGGGGAGCAAAACAGGGTCTTCCTAAAAAAGAAATTGAAAATGTGAAGGACAATCTCAGAATGGCTGCTATGCTCCATGATGTGGGCAAAGTGGCTATATCCGATCTGATATTAAAAAAACCGGCCCAATTTACGCCGGAAGAACGTGAAACGATGAAAACTCACACCGTGCATGGCGGGAGGTTATTTATCAATAAACAGTCGGAATTTGATGATCTTGCCGCTGTTGCTTCCATAAACCATCACGAAAACTGGGACGGGACCGGATACCCCGGTCACATTGATATCGAAACCGGTAAACCGTTAAAAACCGATGACCAGGGCAATGTGCTCGGAAAGAAGGGAGAAGAAATCCCTCTGGTGGGAAGAATTGTAGCTATTGCAGATGTCTACGATGCGCTTCGCTCGAAACGGGTCTACAAAAAAGCATGGAATGAAGAGGATGTGCTCTCCACAATGCGTGAACTTCGAGGGAGCAAGTTTGATCCTGAGTTGATCGACATTTTCTTCGAAGTACTTCCCAATATTCAAACCATAGCAGATAAATATCCGGATGAAGAGTGAGCGGCCCGCTTCCTCAAAACAGTTTTCAGCCGATACGACCGTTAGCCTCGACCTGACCGAGTTTCAACCTAAACCCCATTACCTGCTGACTCTACTCGACCGTCTCTATACTGCGGGAATCTCTACCATACTTCTCCGTTGGGGCGAAATGTTTCCCTGGACGGTTGATTCTAGATTTTGCAGTGCTACAGCCTATCCGGAAGAGATTTTCGCAGGTTTTCTCCGCGAAGCGGAGAAAAAAAACATCAAAATTGTCCCGTGGGCGCCGCTTTTAGGCGATTCTCAATTTTTTGTCTCTTATCCTTGTTATGCGTATATGAAAGGAGAGTACGATTCTGTAACACTTTTCTCGGTCCTCGAAAAGCGGTGTATTCCCCTTTTCGAGGATATGGTGCAAGATATAGTCTCCCTTCTGCCTTCTCTCTCCCATGTAGCTGTCCCGGTTTCCGGGGACAATCTCAAAAATCCGCAGGCCGCACAGGAGGCCGCTAAGCGGATTACGATACTACTCGAGCAGTTTTCATGTGATCCTCTCTTTGTCTATTTCAGAGGCCCTCACGATCACCATGATGGTGGTGAAATCGAAGCGGTTGCAGAAAACGGATCACTACTACAGTTGCATTCTTTTGAAACGGGAAAAAAATTTACGATATTCGAAGACATACACCGTGCTGAAATCGATAAGGTAACTGAAACAGTGGACCGGGGGTGGAGAAGCGTACAGCGGCTGCGGGAGTATCTAGTCCGCATGGGAATCGACTGCATAGATCGATACAAATACGCTCGGATAATACGAGAGGAAGAAACGGCGTTAACTCGTACTATCAACGAATTAGAAGCTGTGAGACAAGGTTTTTTTACTGCATTATTATCTTCATTCGAGGAAATTTCGGTTAGACGGTGGTTTTTTTCTAAAACAATGCCGCTTAAAGAAGAATACGCCCTGGTTTCTGCCCGTATAGCCCAGCTGCACCCCGAACCGACTGAAAATAACAACCTTTGAGGCACTATTGCCTTATCACCTCTTCATAAGTACAATGCCGGGAGGAGATAGAGATGAACCATGAATTGAGAAGTGCTACGACGATGAAACAACGCCGCATGGCGGGTGCCCGGAGCCTTTGGCGGGCCAACGGCATGCAGGAGGAGATGATCGGTAAGCCGGTCATCGGAATTGCCAACTCATTTACCCAACTCGTTCCCGGACATGTCCACCTGCATGAAATCGGCCAGAAGGTAAAAAAAATCATAGAGGGGCAAGGCTATTTTGCCGCGGAGTTTAACACCATCGCCATTGATGACGGTATCGCTATGGGGCACGAGGGGATGCTCTATTCCCTGCCTTCGCGGGAGCTTATCGCCGATAGTGTAGAGTTCATGAGCAATGCCCACTGTCTCGACGGTCTCGTCTGTATCAGCAACTGCGACAAGATCACTCCCGGGATGATGATGGCGGCTATGCGGCTCAATATTCCCACTGTTTTCGTCTCCGGCGGCCCGATGGAAGCGGGGGTGTATCATAAAGAAAAAGTCGATCTCATCGATGCAATGGTGCGAAGTGCGGATAAAACTGTAAGCGATGATGATGTAACGGGGCTCGAACAGGTGGCGTGTCCCACCTGCGGGTCCTGTTCCGGTATGTTCACTGCAAACTCTATGAATTGTCTCAATGAAGCGTTAGGATTTGCCTTTCCGGGAAACGGGACTATCGTTGCCACCCATGAAACCCGTAAAACCTTGTTTGAAAAGGCGGCCTATCGGATTGTCGAGCTCGTTAATGCATATTATTTCGAAGGTGACGGTTCTGTACTCCCCCGCTCTATAGCAACAAAAAGCGCATTTCTCAACGCCATGTCCCTCGATATTGCCATGGGCGGTTCGACAAATACCGTCCTCCATCTTTTGGCAGTTGCTCAGGAGGGTGGTGTAGATTTTACCATGGAAGATATCGATGTGTTGTCGAAAAAGGTGCCCTGCCTCTGTAAGGTCGCTCCGAGTTCTCATTATCATGTAGAAGATGTCAACAGGGCCGGCGGGATCATCTCTATCATGGGGGAGCTCGATCGGGCCGGATTGATCGACCGGAGTGTAGCCCGCATCGATGCTCCCGACTTAGGAACCGTCCTCGACACCCACGATATCATGCGGGAGACCGCAACTGAGCAGGCGAAGGGGATTTTCTTCAGTGCACCGGGAAACATCGGCCGCAACCTCGTATTAGGATCGCAAAACAGCCGGTTCTCCGAACTCGATACGGACAGAGCAAACGGCTGCATACGAGATGTAGAGCACTGCTACTACCGGGACGGGGGCCTCGCCGTACTCTACGGAAATATCGCCCGAAAGGGCTGTATCGTGAAAACGGCAGGGGTAAATGAATCGATGCTTACCTTCTCCGGTACGGTAAAAGTATTTGATTCGCAGGACACTGCATGCGACGGTATTTTAGACGGTGATATAAAGGCGGGTGACATTATCGTTATCCGTTATGAAGGGCCGAAAGGGGGCCCGGGAATGCAGGAGATGCTCTATCCGACTTCGTATCTCAAATCGGTCCATTTAGGGAGTGAATGCGCCCTAATAACCGACGGCCGTTTTTCAGGCGGCACCTCGGGGCTCTCTATCGGACATGTTTCTCCGGAAGCTGCCGCCGGCGGCGAGATCGCCCTGCTCGAGGAGGGCGACACTATTGAAATCAACATCAAGGACCGTTCCATTCGGGTCGCTCTTGCCGATGAGGAACTCGCGAAACGGAGAAAAAACGAGGAGAACAGGGGGGCGAAAGCTTTTACTCCGAAAGAGCGGAAGAGAACAGTTTCGAAGGCGTTACAAGCTTATGCCCGTTTTGCAGCGTCTGCAGATAAAGGTGCAGTGCGCCTCATCGATTAGGGGCCGTCCTCTTTCATTTTTTTTCTGATAATGTAGCCCGGTTTAAGCGGTTTGTCGGTGTGAAGGGTGCAGTAGTTCCCGTGATTTGCCTTTTCGAGTACTTCTCCGGTTTCACCACAAAGCGTAAACGCGGTGTCCCGAATAAAAAGAATATCAGGCCCGATGTACTCGATCGTATCATCTGATCTCATTCTGTTTTTTACCTCGATCTCATAGACGCCGGCCTCGAGCTCTGTGTTGACGGTCCCTAAAAATTGGTAATCCCGCCGGTAAGAAATTTTGGTGGGAATGTTTACCTCCTGAGACCCGAAGAGAAATCCGGTGGTAAACTCCCGACGGCTTACTTTGAATAGCTCATTTCGGTACGCTTCGAGCGGGGCCGGCATCGCGTCTTCCAAAAAACCGTTTCGAAAAGCACTGTTTTGAGAAGTGGCGCTCCGTGCAGCATCAATCGCCTTTCGGTAAGACCGGGTCACGAGAGCAGTATAATAGACGGATTTCATTCGGCCTTCGATTTTAAGGGAATCGATTCCGGCATTGTGCAGTTCCCGTATGTGGTCGAAGAGGCAGAGGTCTTTTGAACTGAGGATGGTGGTAAATCCGTCCTGTTCGAATACGGGAAAGAACTCCCCCGGACGTTCCCCCTCCTCGATGAGCTTATAGTCCCATCTGCAGGGATGAGCGCAACTGCCCCGGTTTGCCGAACGTTCCGCCATGTAACTGCTTAAGAAACAGCGCCCGGAATAGGCGAGACACATAGCCCCGTGTGCGAACACCTCGAGCTCTACATCCGGTACTTTTGTTTTTATCGATTCGATCTCGGTCAGGGTCGCTTCGCGGCCTAAGATTATTCGGGAAAACCCGATATCCCGATAAAACCTGACAGCATCGCTGTTCATACAATTTGCCTGTGTACTGAGGTGAAACTTCATATGTGGAAAACGGTCCTTTAATACTCGATACGCACCTAAATCACTTACAATAAAAGCATCGAAGGGGGAGATCGACAGAAAATCGAGTGATTGTTCGAGCTTTTCGAGATCGGCCTCACGAAAGTACATATTAACGGCCCCGTACAGTTTTTTACCGTTTTTGATCTCACTGCAAAAAGCATAGTTTTCCCCGCTTAGATTGTCCGCTTTTGCGCGGAGAGAGAAATCCTTTACGCCGATGTATGCAGCGTCGGCACCGTAGAGATATGCAAACCTCAATTTTTCCAGGTTTCCCGCAGGGGATACTAATTCCATTTACTATACCGGTCTTTTCTTTTACTAATCTGTGTAATATGCAATACTATCATGTTGTTCAATCTCATCCAACAGACGGGAGGTACTACATATGGTAATGAGCAGAGAAATAACTCTGAATACAAAAGGACATACGGACATCATCGATATTACTGCGGAAGTGGAAGATTTTATTGGAAGTTCGGGCGTGAACGAAGGAATCGCCCATGTATTTATTATCGGGTCTACCGGCAGCGTTTCCACAATCGAATACGAACCGGCACTCGTAGAAGATTTCAAAGAAAAAATTGATGACCTTGTTCCACACAATATGAGAAGCAGGCATTCCCAAACCTGGGGTGATGACAACGGTTTCTCCCATATTAGGGCCACCTTGATGGGTTCTCATTTGACCATTCCGGTAACCAAAGGGGCTGCGGTTTTGGGTACGTGGCAGCAGATCATCGTGCTCGATCATGATAATAGACCCCGTTCGAGAAGGGTTTTCCTACAGGTTATGGGAGAGTGAGGCATCGACAAACCGGTTTTTGTGCGCGTTCCAGAATGAGAGCAGATGCTGCTGGATGCCGTTAAAGAACTGCTGTTCGAGTTCGGTCCCTACTCTGGAGATATAACGGTAGTGCCAGATTTCATGCATGTACCCGGTAAGCTCTTCTAGCCCGGCAGGATACGAGAGAGAGAAGCCGTACTTCCACGCGTGGCGGTACAGCCATTTTCCCGCCGGTGTATCACCGAAAGCAGGAGTAATGCTGCCGAAATCGATGGTAGTGCCCAGTTGATGCTGGGACGTTCCCGGTTTTGCAGATTCTCTGTTTGCCTGCTCTTCGCCTAACTGTTCTATATGCCGTTTATAAACTGTTTCCTGATACGAGTAGGACCGGTAACAGGAGGAGAAGACCAGTTCAATATCGTCACTCCTCGCCGCCTCTACCATGGCCAGCACATCGGGCATAACACCCCGACGCAGGGTAAGGTCACTGCGGTTTACACGCACATCGTATTCGGCGAGCGAAACCAGATCGTCCGGTTCATAGTCGGAAGGGAGAGCGTGGGCCTTATCGACAAGACGGAGGAGTTCCGGGGAAAGGGTGAGCGCTTGGTCGACCAGTTCCATAAAATACTGGGGCCGCATCAGGATATTCGCCTGAATATCGGGCGGGAGGGGAGAAATCGTCTCCCGCACATCGGCAAGTGTCATTGAGAACGCAGGGTGTACCAACTCCCTTTCTCTTTTTTCGGCAGGCCCGTTCTGTTGTGCAGCCGGCTTCGAGCATCCGACGAGGACTAAAAAAACGAGCACGGCGGCCGACCATCTTATCATGCGAATAATCATGGAAATAATAATTCCAGAACCTGTTCCATGGTTTCTACCGGATGGAACGTTAATCCCTTCTTAACATGATCGGGGATTTCTTCCAAGTCCTTTTCGTTGTGTTTCGGAATTATAATATGTTTTATTTTGTGCCGCTTTGCGGCTATTGTTTTCTCTTTTAAGCCCCCGATGGGAAGGACCTTTCCCACTAAGGACAATTCACCGGTCATTGCGTAATTTCCATTGATTTTTTTCCCGGTTGCCAAGGAGAGCAGGCTCGAAGCCATGGTTATTCCCGCCGACGGTCCGTCTTTCGGGGTCGCTCCTTCCGGTATGTGGAGGTGAATATGGTTGTTTTCGAAAAACGATTTATCAACTCCGTATTCGAGTGCGATATGGCGGACAAACGTATATGCAATATTCGCAGATTCCTGCATCACTTTTCCCATCTGTCCGGTCAGTTTAAAACCTTCTTTACCGGGGTTATAGACCGATTCCACTAGGAGGGTATCTCCGCCGAAGTTGGTCCAAGCCAACCCGGCCGCCATACCCGGACGGGTTATTTTTTTGGTCATGCTTTCTTTAAAAGGGGGCTGTCCGAGGTACTCTTCGAGATGTTCCCGTTTAATGCTGATCGGCGTCGTTGTCTCTTCGAGTACGAGCTGCTTGGCAATTTTTCTGTTTATTCGGTCGAGAGCTTTTTCGAAGTTTCTTACCCCGGCTTCTCGAGCATAGTTTTCCGCAATGCCGGAAAGAGCGGATTTTGCAAAGCGCACTTCCGACTTTTTCAGTCCGGCCCGTTCGAGTGATTTGGGGATAAGATATTTTTTAGCAATTTCGATCTTCTCTTGATCGATATACCCTGAAAGCCGTATCACCTCCATCCTGTCGAGGAGGGGACGGGGAATCGAGTCGAGAGTATTAGCCGTGGTAATGAACAGAATAGTGGATATATCGAACGGTAAATCCAGATAATGGTCGCGAAACTCCACATTCTGTTCCGGGTCAAGCACTTCGAGAAGAGCAGAAGAGGGGTCTCCCTGAAAAGAGACACCGAGTTTGTCGATTTCATCAATCATGAACACGGGGTCTTTCGATTTTACAATTTTTAATCCCTGGATAATTTTCCCCGGCATAGCTCCGACATACGTACGGCGGTGTCCCTTGATTTCAGCTTCATCGCGCATACCGCCGACCGAAAAACGGAAGAACTCTTTTTCGAGGGCCCGGGAGATTGATTTCCCGACCGAAGTTTTCCCCACGCCGGGAGGACCGACTAAACAGATAATCGAGCCCTTCGAGTCTTTTTTCAGTTTTCTAATAGCTAGAAACTCCAGTATCCGGTTTTTTACATCCTCGAGCCCATAGTGGTCCTTTTCCAGGACCCTCCGGGCTTTTTCCATGTCTATCTCTTCTCTTTCCGCGGTATTCCAGGGCAGCGAAATGATGGTGTCGAGATAATTTCTCGTTACTATAAACTCGGAAGAGTTCGGGTCCATCAGTGAAAACTTGTCCAGTTCCTGCTGCACCTGCTCCTTGGTTTCCGGGCCCAGGTCGAGTTTTTCGATCTCCTCTTTAAAACGCTGGTATTCACTGCTCTTCGCGTCTACCGGCATCCCCAATTCTTTTTTAATTGCTTTGAGCTCTTCCTTGAGAAAATAATCCCGCTGGCTTTTTTCAATTTTTTCGTTTATCTCTTTCTGGATCCGTTTCTGAATGCGGAGCAGTTCCTGTTCTTTCTTGATGAACATCAGCACTTTTTCCATTCGTTTCTGAACGTCAAGCGTTTCTAGAATATCCTGCTGATCTCCTCGGCCGATATTCAGAATTGAGGTAATGAAGTCGGCTATCTTACCGGGATGATCGATGTTTACCATATTGAGCCGCATCTCTTCGGAGAACAGAGGGTTGTTCTCGGAGATTTGCTTCATTTCACTGAGGAGGGAGCGGGTAAGGGCCTGCACTTCATCACTACTGTCGTTTTTATCGTCGAGGTATTCGACAGCTGCCGTAATCGGCCGGCTGTTGTTGAGAAACTTTTTTATCTTAAACCGTTTTAAGGTAGAGATGAATATGTTGTAACCTCCGTCGGGGAGATTTATCTTTTTTACGATTTTCGCAACCGTACCGATCCGATAGAGGTCTTCACCTTCCGCTTTTCCGTCGTCGGATAAGTCGCTGTGAAGCAGATTGAGACCGATGAGATTATCTCCGGACATCGATTCATCAACAACTCCAATATCATCAGAAGAAGTAATCATAAGCGGGGTGAATATCCCCGGAAAGATAGGGTTTCCCTGCAGAGGAACAATGTATAAATGATTGGGCAGTATCTGGTCTGCAGGTATTATATCTTTATTTGTTACTCGAGGTCCTTTCTTTTCTTGCATAGTAACTATAATATGAATATATTTTTTTTATTAGGCAAGTCTATGATTCGAAATATAACCACCGAAGCGGTACTGCTGCGCCGGTATAGAGTAGGGGAGATACACAAGCGGGTCGACCTGTTCACCAAAGAGCACGGTATTATCCAAGCGATCGCCCATGGTGCATATAAAACCAGGAGCAGATTAAGCGGCATGACCGATCCGTTCTCTTTAGCTCTCGTCTATCTTTACCTCGATCCGGTCAAATCCAACTACAAGATTACAGATATTGTTATCAAGGACGATTTTGATAATCTGCGCGGTAATCTCTCTACGTTCTACTACGCCTCTTTTGCAGCTGAAGTGGTGCTGAAATCATTCGGCGGCGGAGAACAGCTAATAGAGTTGTTTCATTTACTTGTCACAACCCTGCAGCTTTTGGACGGCACGAAGGAAGCCGGGGCGCTCTACATTCTTATCCAGTTTTTATGGCGGTATATCCGGATGATGGGGTTTCTCCCCCCCGTCGATCAGTGCGGAAAATGCGGGAAGGCCATTGAAACAGATCAAACTGCCTATTACTATAGGAGGGAAGGGGTCTTTATCTGCCGCGAATGCTGCAAAGAAGCGTGCCGGAAGCTTGAGCCCGGAGCAAAAGCGTACCTGCTTCATACGGCAGAGCGAGATATTAATACTGTATTAAACGTGTCCCTCGATAAAAGAGGTCTGCAGGAATTAAAAAATCTTCTTCTTGTCATGACTGAAGAAATTGTGGAAACCCCCTTAAATAGTCTTAAAACAGGAGCTGAATTCTTTTGAGAGCTTTTTTTGCGTTGCCGTTACCCGATAGTGTTTCAGACAAGATAGTCGGATCACTCGAGCAGGTGAAAAAAAAGTTCCCCGGAATAAAGTGGGTGGGTAAAAATGCACTGCACATTACCGTCCAATTTCTCGGGGATATCGACGAGGAGGAGCGTAAAAGCTGCATCGAACTGTTAGAAGATCCTTCGCTTGAACGCACTCCGATATCGGCACGTTACGGAGGGGTAGGCCGGTTCCCTCATGCGGGGCGGCCCCGCGTGTTTTATTGTATGATACACAAGGGATATGAAGAGTGTGTGGCACTGTATAACGTGGTCTCCTCTTTATTGCCGTCGTCTATAAAGACCGATACAAAACCGTTTACCCCGCACATTACCTTAGGGAGAGTAAAACGGGGGGTAAAACCACCTTACCGGGACGAGGTGGAACCCTTTTTTGACGATGTAAAGGGGGAGTTCCAAATTGAGCGGATCGTCCTGTTCGAATCGATATTGAAACCCCAGGGCGCCGAATACCGGGAAGTAGCAGAAGCACAATTTCGGTATTAATAGTAAGAGGGAGCAAAAGGAAACAATATACTAATGAAATGGAATAAACACAGTATCGATACCGATCTCGTACGAGAGATTTCTTCACGTTTCAACGTTGATTTACTCACCGCCTCTGTTTTCGTGCGTAGAAACATTACTGATTTCGAAGAACTGATGTTTTATCTCGAAGACGATCTGCACATCACCGGTAATCCTTTTCTCTTTTCCGAGATGGAAGATGCAATCGGGAGGATAGGCAGGGCCCGGGAAGAAGGGGAGAAGGTCCTCATCTACGGTGACAGGGACGTCGACGGTATTTCTGCTACCGTACTTCTCACAGAAGAACTGAGGTCGATGGGAATCGAAGTGTTTTGGGCATTACCGACCGGGGATGAAACCTACGGACTCTCTAAAGATAAAATTGATGTGTTTGTAAAAGAGGACGTAACGTTGATTATAACTGTCGACTGCGGAGTTTCCAATCATACTGAAATCGAGCACGCAGCTTCGTTGGGAATCGACACCATTGTTATCGACCATCATAATCCGAAAGAAGAAATACCGAACGCGTTTGCAATAATCAATCCGAAAATGGAGGATGAAACGTATCCGTTTCGAGACCTTGCAGGCTGTTCCGTAACGGCAAAAGTAATCTGGGCTTTACGGTTCTCTCAAACGGAACTGTACAATGTGCCGGTGACCCTTCTCAATATTCGTCCCGGCAACGGTTCTTTTCTACTCGAAGCAGTAAAGCTGATAAACTTAATAGAAACCGACCGGGTATTCGAGACGATAGTTCCGGGGATGGTCAATCTCGAACAGACCCGGTTGGAGCAGTTTTTTTCGAACCAAATCTTTGTATACGATGAACAGATGCAGACACGCATGCTGAAACAGATGTTCGGTCCGGATGTAATAGTCGGCTTGTTCGATCTTGCCGGGGAGTCAGGCTCCCAGTTTCCGGCCTTGAAAGGGAAATCGCTTCTACAAATTAGAGAAATCAGCAAGCTGTCGAAGTATCGCAGCTCCGGGTTCAGTGAAATCGATATCGTGAAAAATATATTCACAATCTTGGTTACTCAGAAGAACCGGCCCCTCTCCGGTGATTATGAGAAGATTCTCGATCTGGTGGCGTTGGGGACGTTGGCGGATATGATGCCTCTGGTTAATGAGAACAGGGTTTTAGTGAGAAAAGGGATGGAGGTAATAAACACTGCCCCCCGAAAAGGATTGCGGGAGCTTGTTATTCATCAAAATCTTATGGGTAAAACGTTGAGCACCACCGATATGGCCTGGCACATTTCTCCTCTCATCAATGCAACGGGCAGGATGGGGGTCCCCGATCTCGCTGTTTCTCTTTTCTTAGAAGATGATGAAGCAGCACGGGAAGCTCTGGCAGAGAAGATCGTGAAGAAAAATCGGGAACGGAAAAAAATGGGCGATACTGCCTGGGGAAAAATTCTACCGAAAGCGAAGAAAAGTTTTGATGAACTTGAAGGGAAGCTGGTTTTTATCGATGACCGTGAACTGAATCGGGGAATAACCGGAATTATCGCGGCAAAACTGCTTAAATATTTTAAGACCACCGCACTCGTTGTCTCCCACATGGACGATATCGCGTTCGGATCACTGCGAAGTACAAAGAGCTTTAACACAAAAACCTTTCTGGAAAAGTGTTCTTCCTTTTTTGCCGACTATGGCGGACATGACTATGCTGCCGGGTTCAATATGGACAGAAAGGATGTCGTTCCTTTTTACGATAGGGTAAAGACGATTGTCCGAGAGCTCGAACCGATTATCGAAGAAGAGGAACAACTGGAGATCGATGCCGAACTCCCTCTATCCTATCTGAATCCCGATCTGATAAAACTGGTAGAACTGTTCGAACCGTACGGTGAACAGAACCCCCCGCTTCGATTTTTGTGCAAAGGGGTCACTCTCATCAATGCAGACATCATCGGGAAAACTGAAAAACAGCATTTGCGGCTTCTCTTTGATACAGGTGCGCAAAAGTGGCCGGCCGTTTTCTGGGGCGCGGCGGACAAGCTCGGCGCCGAGTTCGATATACAGGAGAGGGTTGACATCGTCTTTCGTCTCGGTAAAAATTATTTTCAGAACAATGAAAATCTTCAGCTTACGATTTTAGATATAAAGAAATGAGATACGCAACCGCGGCACTGGTTTTTTTCTGTATCATTTTTTCGGCGGCGGCCCTGCCGCACATCTACTATCCGGAGAGTGTCTATCCGGGAGATCCGCTGCGGATAATAACCTGTGATGACGACCCGCTCGAGAACCTGACGACTAAGGTCAAAAACAGTCGCGGAGATACGATTACCCGCGGAGAAGCGTTTCCATTTGCTGTCGGGGATAAAACGGTGTGGATAACACTTATCGGCATTCCCTGTACGGTCCCCGGAGATGAATATACGCTCGTAGTCGAAGGTCGAAATGATCTGTACGACTTTTTTATCGAAAAGAAGCTTGTCGTGGTGGAGAAAGCGTTTGTTCGAGAGGATATACCGCTAAACAAGAGTATGAGTGATCTCCGTACTACCGAAGATCCGCGTAAAGCCCGTGAATCGCGAGAACTACTCACCCTCCTACGCAGTTTCAATCCGGACGCTCTCTATACAGAAGAAAAATTCATCGATCCACTGCCCGGGGCTTTGGTGAGCTCTCAGTTCGGAGACAGGCGGAGGTATCTCTATGCGGACGGCGGTATGGGGAGCGCAATCCATTTCGGAATTGACCTGGTCAAACCGCTCGGTACTCCGGTCATCTCCACTGCTGCAGGGAAGGTCGTCATGGCAGCGTCGAGGATTATTTCGGGAAAAACTGTGGTGCTCGAACACGCACCGGGGGTCTATTCTCTCTACTATCACCTCGACAGTATTGCAGTGGAAGAGGGTGAGATCGTAGAGAAAGGAGAAACCATCGGTACGGTGGGAGTTACCGGGCTGGTTACCGGTGCCCATTTGCACTGGGAGGTGCGTTTTTCAGGGGTCCCTGTATCTCCCGGTTACCTTTTAGAACATAATGTGCTTGACAAACCGTCAATTATAAGTATTATATCTCAAGAATAACCAAAGAAAGTGAGGTGATCGATATCGCGTATATAAAAGTTCATGATGATGAGCCTCTCGAGAAGGCATTAAAACGATTCAAACGTCTTGTTGAAAAAGAGGGGATTATCCGGGAATGGAAAAAACGGGAGTATTTTGAAAAACCTTCTACCATTCGAAACAAAAAACGAAAAGCCCTCGAGCGTAAGCAGATGAAAAAGATGCGGAAACTCCAGGCGATGAAAAATTATTAAATAAAACTGTAACTTGAAACGTTTGCGATTTAAGAGGTGCGCAATACTTGCCGGCACCTCTTTTTTTTATGCAGTAGTACCGGTTCGAGAAAAACAGAATTGTACGTGCAGGGTAAGTCCGTGAGAGCAAGTAGTACGTTTATCATTTCGACTGTTCTTATCATCGCTGTGGCAGTCGGCGGAGCCGTGATCGGCAGCCGGATTTTGATGCAGCGCTCCCCGAAGGAGAAGATGGAACGGTCTTTGATACAAAAGGTAGAAAAAAGCAGTCTCGATACTATCGAAGAAAATTATGCGCTTGAACAATTCAATTCCGTGTATGCAAAGGGTTCTTGGAATATATCTATTAAAAAAGGGGGCAGCTATTCCGTTCACATGGAGATTCCCCGCGGAGCAAAAGAAAAGGTCGAGGTCAAACTGGATTCAGATACCCTCATTCTCGAATTGGATTCCTGGCTGACGACATTGACCGCCGGAACGATGAAAGCGAACATTAGTACTCCGGAATTAAAGAAAATTGAGGTAGAAGGGGGCTCAAAAATCGCGTTCAGCGGATTCGAAGGGGAAGAACTCGAGCTAATCTGTGAAGGGGCAATACAAGTAGTCGGAGATAACAACACATACGGGGAACTCGTAATCGATACCGAGGGGGCCGTCACTATCGATTTGACAAACAGTACTGCAGAGCATGCCCGCGTAGAACTATCCGGAACGGGAAAAGCAGAACTTGCCCTTATCTCGGGTGGGACCCTTACCGGCAGCATCGAAGGGGTTGGGAAAATTAACTACTCGGGAGAGGACATCGAAGTATCCATAGATAGCGGGAAGGGATTTTCCAACATAGAACATGTTGATACTTTCGATTAAACCAGGATTGACAAAGGGTTGGTTCTCTTTTACCCTTTATCGGGTAAGGTGGGAAGCATGAACAATTTAGAGACAACGTACCTTGGACTGAAACTTAAAAATCCTGTGCTGGTTGCCAGTTCAAAATTGACCTCAAATCTGGAGAAGCTGAAACGGTGTGAGCAGGCGGGCGCGGGCGCGGTGGTTCTCAAGTCCCTGTTCGAAGAGCAGATCGTAACCGATGCCGGCAGCTTGACGGATAACCTCGATCCTACCGTACATGCTGAAGCATGGGATTATTCGAGAATCATGAGCGAAGAGTATGTTCTCGATAACTACCTCGCATTGGTAGAAGAGGCAAAGCAGGCGCTCTCGATCCCTGTGATTGCCAGTTTGAACTGTGTTACTGCGGGCAAATGGATCGATTATGCCCGGCGGTTTGAACAGGCGGGAGCGGATGCTTTAGAGCTGAATGTATTTATCATGCCTGCTGATGCAGCTAGAACAAGCACAGATATCGAATCGATCTACTTCGATATTCTGAGAAAAATAAAGAAAAAGGTCTCACTTCCTATTGCTCTTAAAATCGGGCCCCATTTCAGCGGGCTTGCTCATTTTCTTGCCGAACTAGCAGAAGAGGGGACCGACGGGTTGGTCCTGTTCAACCGGTTTTATAAACCCGATATCGATATCGAATCTGAAAAATTGGTCCATGCAAACGCTCTCAGTATGCCCCATGAGATGACTCTGCCTCTGCAGTGGATTGCCCTCATGTCGGGAGAGCTCGATTGCGATATATCCGCTACAACAGGTATTCACGACGCGGAAGGAGTGGTAAAACAGCTGCTCGCCGGGGCAAAAACGGTCCAGCTCTGTTCGGTATTGCTCAAAAACGGGGTGGACCATCTTTCCGTGGTCCTTTCCGGACTGGAAAAATGGATGAAACGGCATAACTACAGCACAATCGATGATTTTCGAGGTACTCTCTGTCAAGAATCCAGTGATAATCCGCTCGCATATGAGCGCTCCCAGTACATAAAAGCAATCGTCGGCATCGAGTAACACGCCGAGTAACATCTATAAAAACACCTTAAGAAAACGTTCCCGGAAGCCCCCTTTTTCGAGTTCCCTTTAAAACGTAAAATAATGAATAAAAAATTTATGAAAACATAAAATTAACCTAAAATAATTGACGTAAACATAAATC
>CAZQKT010000088.1:8609-15492 GCA_964594055.1 uncultured Spirochaetales bacterium | reverse complement strand
ACAGGTATCCGCTAATTTTTCGCTGCTGTATCTTTTTCCGGCTGAGCAGGAGGTTCACAGGTTCCCCCGCTTTTGACACGACGACTTCTTGATTGTCAAAGGTTGTTCCTAAATCCTTTAATTTTTTGTGGGTAATATCAGTATAGTGTGTGAGGTATTCTGAAAAAATTTGGTACAGCAGTGTTTTTTCATTTTCGTCAAATAGTTTCCTAAAAGGTCTGTTCGTTTTAATGACTCGGTCGGTATAGTCGGTTACAACAATTAATTCATTTTTCTCTTCAAAGAGTGTTTCTTCCAAATACCGAGATTCTAAATAAAAAAGAGTGCCCCTGCGAATCCCAACATAGAGAATAAATCCGAAGAAGACGTAGGACAAACTGGTAAGTTCAGGAAGACCGGGAAAAAAAAGATTGAGGGAGATGATAACAACATATGAAGTAAAAAATGTGCTTACTACAGCCGCCATAATAAATTTTCCTTGTTTACGTACTAATCCTTCCTGAGGGCCTTTAATGAAAAAATAAATCATCATTGCAAAAAGGAATACATGAAGGCTTGTAGTCCAAACGGATATAAAAACATACGGCAGGGGCGTTATTACGGGAGAAGAAATAACGAAACCGTATACGTAACTAATCGGCTTCATAGTAACGAGGTATAAGGCGTACAGGACGGAGACACCGAGAGCTATTGCGTAATTTATCGGAATAACAATACTTTTTCTGTAATTCCCGCGGCTGACAAATGAGATAATGAACTGCAGATAGGCGGCCTGTGCGAGAGGCCAGGGGATTGATAACAGACTGTAATAAAAGGCCGTTTCATTGTTCGGAGCGGTCCGTACGAGAATTTCGGTAAGCGCGATAAGGGCGGTAATAAAGAAAAACAAACTTAACGAATATATTTGTTCATTTTTCCTAGGGAAATTGATAACGGTGCTTCCGAGATAGAGAAGAAGCGTAAAGCTGAGAACAGAAATACTTAAAAAGAGAAAGAACATATGCCTGATAGTATTGTATATTTTGACATAATTGGCAATAAAAAATGTATTTATACCGCAACGATACGGACGCCGTATCAGCTTATCGGGGGCGACCTGGTCAAATCTCCCTCTCCCACGGTGCTGCATCAGAATATTATCTCAGTCTTGTTCCGAAAGCAGCATAACATTTTTCGTGTGCCGGCCTTTTCAGAAAGCCTTCTCGAGGAAGAACGTGTTCATTGGATAGTGTTTTGTATTCAGTGTATAGAGAAGCCCGCCTTCCCGTTCAACTGTAGCGGCAAGGACAGCATCATTGATGTCCATTCCACAGGAAGGGTTCCATTTACGGTAAAGAACTGAAGCATTGTCAACCACGTCTTCATCGACTGGTGCGGTTTCAAAACGGGTCAAAAAAAGAAGGGTATTGTTCTTTTCTTCCGGTTTCATAAAAAAGACAATTTCCGCCCGATTGAGAGCGCCGGTACACCATTCCGCGGAAGGTTGCCTCTCTGATAGTTCTTTAAAAAAGTGCAATGCTCTTTTATCTCCCCGGAGATGCCAAATGAGGACGTCCGTATCAAAGAAAAACTTCATTGATGGTGCCTTTTAAAAGATTCGGAGAATGCCGTTCGTACCTCTTCCGCAGTCTCTTCGGGTGACTCATCTCTTTTCCAGCAGCCCGAAGTCGCTTCGAATATTTCGAACCCTTCATCTTTTTTATCGTGTGCATATCTTTCGATCGCCTCTTCTATGATCCGCTTTTTCGGTTTCTTGAGACGTTTAGAGAGTTCGTCGAGGAGTTTTAATACCGCACTATCGACACGAGTCGAAAAGATTTTATCCATGCTTACGTAAGAATCTAACGTAAGAAACACTTTTTGTCAAATAAAAAATGATTCAGTGACTCTATTAAATCATCACAGCCTGTACATGACCGTGATCGGCATACTCGAGAATGGCCCGGTCGCGGGTGACCACAATTGCCTTTGCGTATCTCGCACTTGCTACAATCAACCGATCGGCCGGGTCTCCGTGAAACTCGCCCGGAAGATCGGCACTGTCGGCAGCAATGGCAGCATTGATAGAGATAATGCCCAGCCCGGGTACTTTCAGTGCATTTAACAGCCACTGCAGACAAGGAATACGAAAGCCGAGCCGCCCCTTAGACTCGAGCATTGCTATTTCCCAGAGTGAAATGGAGGCTACGCAGAGCTTAGACTGCTCAGAGGCGGACTCGATAATCTGTACAATCGGCTTCGTTTTAATCTCATCTTTCCCTTCTACCAACCAAACCCAGGCGTGCGTATCGAGTAGGAACATACGCTCATTACTATTTGCAGCAGCAGTAAGGTCAGGCATCAGCGTTCCACTCTTCGGGAACCGGACTTACGATATCACGTTCAAAAGCGAGACAGCCACTGAGACTTCCGAAAACGCCTTTGGCCTTGGACCCGGTAACCGGGACCAGTTTAGCAACCGGTACCCCCCGCTTCGTAATAGTTACGGACTCATGAGTCTCATTTACCTCGTCCATCAGCTTAAGGCATTTTGCTTTGAACTCTCCAGCTTTGATAGTCATATGACCATAGTAATGTGACTATTGCAGAAAGTCAAGTCGAGCAGTGAAAATTCACGGGGTTGATTCGCTCACCCCGATGTTACCTTAAACCCCTTCCTGTTGACCAGAACAATTCCTGATAGAACCACCACGCTTCCCACCAGGGACCCCGGCTCAGGTATCTCTCCCAGCCACACCCAGGCGATAACCATCGCCAGGACCGGGAAAAGGGTCAAAAAGCTGCCCGCCTGGGAGGCAGGCATGTTCGAGAGAACGTAGGACCAGCCGAAATAGCCTGCAACGCCGGGGAGAACGGCCATATAGAGGATGGCAAGAGTGGGACCTGCCGGCGCTTCCGGTACGGACCCGAGTGCACGCGGGGCAAAGAAGAACAAAAAGATTGTGCCGGCCCAAATCGCATAGGTAATAAACTGGATTGGGGTGTACCGCTTTAACAGCGGTTTGTGCATTACCGAATAGATGCTCACCGAGAGGGTCGCCCCGAAGACGAGCAAGGCACCGATTGAAAGGGGAAGGTCAAAATCGGTGCCGCCGGCATTTGCAGGGGTTCCGGCGGATACGGTGCCGACCAACCGGGGGACGAGGGAAATAATCCCCACGCCCATAATACAGAGGAGCACACCGACCCATCCCCAGCCTCCGGGATGTTCTTTGAGAAAAAGACGGGCAATAAGGGCGATGATTCCTACCTCCGAGGCGATGATAAAGCTTGCCACACCTGCGGGGACGGTCATCTCGCCGGTGTTTAAAAACATATTATACGCGGTAAAACCTAAAAATCCGGCCACAGCGAGCATGGGAACATCCCGCAGCTTAGGAAGGGGCATGCGGACAGCAAGAGCGTATACTGCAAGCACAACCGAAGCGGTAAGATAACGGAGAAAGGCGACCTCTCCTGGAGTGTAGGCGGTCAGGGCCACACGGATCGCAGCAAATGCAGAGGCCCAGAAGATAATGGTAGCAGAGAGGGCGATTCCTGTTAATACTCGGGTCCGCTTATCATCCATTATATTATACGCCCGTCAATACTGCAGAAGCAGCTCCCGGTCGGTTTTAAACTCGCTGGTAAAATGAAAGATAATGTCCGGGTTTTTTTCTATCGTCCGCCGAAGCATCCACTCCGATTCGGCAAAGTATACCAGGTTCCCGTCCTGGTCCTGTGCAATTTGAGATTCTATATAACGAGTAAAATCTTTTATTTTCTGGGGATCATCAGAGGTGATCCAGCACGCCCTGGAAAACCCGAGTGGTACAAACCGGCATGAAGCGCCGTATTCATGCTTTAGACGGTAATTGATGACATCGAACTGCAGGTCCCCTACCGTTCCCACGATTTTTCGCCGGCCTCTGTCCTGAATAAAGAGCTGGGCGACACCTTCCTCGGTCAGCTGCGCGATCCCTTTATCAAGCTGCTTGGAGCGCATGGGGTCTGTATTGACCAGTTCTTTGAAGATTTCCGGAGAGAACTGGGGTATTCCCCGAAACGTTACCAACTCCCCTTCCGTCAAAGTATCGCCGATTTTTAAATCACCGCGGTCGTAGAGACCGACCACATCTCCGGGAAACGCATCGTTGACCCCGTTCTTGCTCTGCGCCATAAAATTATAGGGGGTGGCAAACCGCAATTGTTTACCGAGCCGTACATGCTGAAACGCTTTGCCCTTCTTAAATGTCCCTGAGCAGATCCTTAAGAATGCGATACGGTCCCGGTGCCTCGGGTCGAGATTAGCGTGTATTTTGAATACGAACCCGGAAAATGCTTCTTCCTCCGGTTCGATAACACGGTTATCGGTCTCCCTTTTCTGGGGATGCGGCGCGATCTCGATGAATGTTTCTAACAGTTCCCGAACCCCGAAGTTATTCAAAGCGCTCCCGAAGAATACCGGTGCGAGGGTGCCGCTTCGGTAACGGTCAGGAGAAAAATCATCATATACTCCTTCGATGAGCTCGACATCTTCGCGCAGCTTGGCCGCATAGGAGCCCAGTTTTTCATCGAGGAGAGCGGAATTGATGTCGTCTATGCAAAGCCTGTCCTCTTCGATCTGTGTCTTCCCAGGGGTGAACAGGTTGATGTTTTTCTCATAGAGGTTGTATACCCCTTTAAAACTCTGCCCCATGCCGATCGGCCAGGTAAGTGGCCTTACCGAAATCTGGAGCTTTTGTTCGAGTTCGTCCACCAGCTCGATCGGTGGCCTGCCTTCCCGGTCCAGTTTGTTCACAAAGATGATAATCGGAGTATTGCGCATCCGGCACACATCAACCAACTTCTCGGTCTGCTCCTCTACACCTTTCGCTCCGTCAACGACAAGGATAACGCTGTCTACGGCTGTGAGGGTCCGGTAGGTATCTTCCGCAAAATCTTTGTGGCCCGGGGTGTCGAGTATATTGATCGTCTTACCGCTGTATTCAAAACTCATAACCGAGGTTGCCACCGAGATCCCCCGCTGCTTTTCAATCTCCATAAAATCCGAGGTGGTGCTTCTGTCGATTTTATTGTTTTTCACCGCCCCTGCGGTGTGAATACCGCCGCCGTACAATAAAAACTTTTCCGTCAGTGTCGTTTTGCCCGCATCGGGGTGGCTGATGATTGCGAATGTTCTCCGTTTCTCTATTTCCTTTTGTATACTCATGCTCTTTCTTTCCTCAAAGGTATCTATGCTTCTCGACTGAGTGATTTGTTGGGTTTTCCGCTTGTACAGGAGATGATCAAATGGGTATTATGTTCATGTCGTGCAGTAATATACAACATTTTATCACTTTAGGAAAGGAGAAAAGAGTATGCCCGGACCAGGATCGTTTCTGTTAGGCGAAGAAGAGAAGAAAAATGTTATTGAAGTCATCGAAGGAGGCTGGCTCTACCGGTATGCCGAACCCGGCGTGGAAGGTTTCAAAGGCAATGTACTCAAGCTCGAGGAGGAGTTTGCAAAGTTTACCGGCACCCGCCATGCTGTGGCGGTCAATTCGGGGACTTCCGCTCTTCTTGCAGCAATGGCCGCCTTAGGAATCGGCCCTGGGGATGAGATAATTGTCCCCGGTTACACCTTCATCGCATCCATCGGCTCGATCATCTATTCAAGGGCGGTACCGGTGCTGACAGAAATCGATGAATCACTCACCCTCGATCCAAAGGATGTCCGTGCAAAAATTACACCCCGGACTAAAGCGATCATGCTCGTCCATATGCTCGGAAATCCAGGTTACATCGAAGAGATGAGAGACATCGCCCGGGAACATGACCTTTTTCTCATAGAAGATGCTGCCCAGGCGTTAGGGGCCACCTACCGAGGCCGTTCCGTGGGCAGCTATGGTGACGCGGGAACATTCAGTTTCAACTTCTACAAGACCATCACAGCCGGAGACGGAGGGATGGTGGTATTTAACGATGAAAATTCCTACCGGCGTGCTTTCGCCTTTCATGATCAGGGCCACCTTCCGCTACGGGAAGGTGTGGAACAGGGCTCGAGGGCGGTGTTAGGCTTAGGGCTCAAAATGACCGAACTTACCGCAGCAGTTCTGCTTGCCCAGCTTAAAAAAGTGGAGACGATAAAACAGCTTCTCGCAGAGAAAAAGGCCCGCTTCAAACAGTCAATTGCGGATATCGACGGAATTACCTTCCGTATACTTCCGGATGAAGAAGGGGCACTGTCGACCATCCTGACGGTTTTTCTCCCGGACGCGAAAACGGCCCGTAAGATCGGGGATGAACTTGGCTGCGGGGTCGTTGCCGATTCGGGCTGGCATGTGTACTCCAACATGGAACACGTATTGGGGAAAAAGGTCGTAGACAGTGTGGGCTGCCCGTTTACCTGCCCCTACTATCGGGATTCGGGCGGAGAGATGGAGTACCGAAAGGGGATGCTCCCCCAAACCGACGCGATCCTCGAGCGTACGGTCAATATCAGCATCGGCGTAGTTGATGCTGGTTTGGGCTCCGGGTTCGGTATTTCCATAGAAAGTGATGATGCCGAGATCGACCGGAAAGCGGAACAGTTTCGGGAGTGCGTCGGGAAATATCTGGGCTGAATTGCAGAGGAGCCGATGGAGGTTATTCCAGTATCTCGATTACAAGCTCTTCCAACAGAACGATCCCAAAAAAGAAAAAGAGCAGCTTTGCTTTTTTCATAGAGGGGAGTCTATCCCAACTTTCCCGCTTTATCCAACCACATCACCGATTCGTAGAGGGCCTCGAGCGAGGTGTACCGGGGCGTGAATCCGAGCATACGGCGTGCCTTCTCGATCGAACAGCAGGGGCTGTGGCCGATGTGGTCCCAGGTAAACCAGGCGTCATCCTCGGAGATTTGGGTCTTGAACTCTTCCCAGGG
>CAZQKT010000088.1:3105-8509 GCA_964594055.1 uncultured Spirochaetales bacterium | reverse complement strand
ACCCACCCCTCTCCTACAATATGGCCGGGATGGATTATGGCCACCGGAAAGTTGTTCTTTCTCGCCTCTTCTAAGAGATACGATTCCAGTTTCTCTTTATTGACCCCGTAATCCCCGAACGGGCTCTTCGGCTGGTCCTCGGTGGTGGGGACCGTCTCGGAATAGCCGTGCACCCAGATGGTACAGCACATCACCAGCTGCTGGATTTTTCCTCTCACCGCTTCTACCAGCTGGCGGCCGCTCTCCTCGGTAAAGCAGATAAGGTCGATGATGGTATCCGGACCGAGGTCGGCGATCTGTTTCCCGAACGTCCCTTTTTTATCGGCAGCCTCCCGGTCGATCACCACCCGCCGTACTTTCTCCCACGCCTGATGGGGCCGGTACGGCTCCTTAGTCCCCCGCGTTACCACGGTAACATCGTGACCCGCATCAACCAGTCTCGGCACCAGATACGATCCGATATGTCCTGTTCCGCCTGTTACTACTACGTGCATTGTCAGCTCCTTTTATAGCCTATAGCCGGTTTATTCGGCAAAAGATGTGCGAAACACTTCCTTCGCCGTCTTCCAGAGTATCATTTCCATGTCCCGGTCGTGAAGACCCAGGTTCTTCACCTTCTCCAGTTCCGTTTCGGGGAAGAGAAAGGGGTTATCGCTTCCGAACATCACCCTGTGGGCGCCAAGCTCTTTTATGATCCTTTTTACCGCGAACATATAACTGATCCCGCTGGTGTCGAAATAGGTATTCGGACACATCTTGCCGGTCTCCAGTGCGTCCCGCCACTGATAGTTCAAACCGCTGTGCCCGAATATGAAACGCACCTTAGGAAACCGTTTCGCCTGGACCCAGAGATGGAAAGCTTGAGCATAGGGCGGTGTTCCGGTGTGGAAAATAACCGGTACATCGTACTGCCCGCAGAGATCCAAAAGGGGTGCTAAAAAATCGGCACCGCCGGCATATCCCTGGATCCAGGGATGCAGTTTAAGGCCGATAAACTTGTACTCAGTTACACATTTCTCGAACTCCGCGAGAGCTTTATCCCCGGCATAGGGGGTAACAACACACTCTCCCCGGAAGCGGCCGGGATACGTATCGATGAGCTTTTTAACGAATAGATTGTCCTCAGCCGGGTCAGTATTGATCAACCCGCTCAATGAGCTGAAAACCGTAATATCGATTCCGGAACTATCCATACCCTGAATGATCTTTTCGACGGACGGACAGGTAAAACTCATAAAACTTTCCCACACGTGAGCATGTGTGTCTATTATCATTGTGCCACTCCTAATAGAGCTGCCGCATTTCTAACATAGATGTTTTGAAGATTCTCCTCCGAAAGCCCGGACCGTGCGATCTTTTCAGCTTCCATATTGTAATCTGTAAAAGGAAAATTCGTGCCGAACAAAATCTTTTTATCCCCGAACTCATCGACAAAGCTCTTCAGTACTGCCGGTACATTGGTATTTACCGAAGTTTCGAGGTACATGTTCGAAGCCAAACGGAATGAAGGGATGATATCTGCCCAGTAATCGGAGACACCCATCGCTCCCATGATAAACGTAACATCCGGAAATTTGACTGCAAGATGAGCAAGATTAAGGGGGAGACTGTAGACAGGAAATCCGGTGAAAAAATAGACCGGTTTCCCCCACTCCCGTGCGATTTTTATATACGGTCCTATCATAGGAGAATCGATATAACACCCCTGCCTCGCCGTATGGAAGGAAACACCTGCAGCGCCTAACGAATCAAAAGAAAAAGCAAGCTCTTCTTCCGCCTCCTGCCCGAACCAGGGATTAACCGTAGAGAAAAAAAGAAACCGTTCGTTTTTACGGCACAGTGATGCAAGCTCCCGGTTCTGCTCCTTAAACCGGTGAATAAACCCGGCACCCATCGGATGGACTACCGCTCGTTCAACCTGGTGTCTGTCCATCTCGCCTATAAGCTCTTCCCGCGTCGAACCTACCTCCTGGAGTCGATCGAAGCCGATGTGCGCCGCCATATCAATTTTTTTTAAAGTGTTCATTGTACAGCCTCTCCTCTTCTACCCTTTCAAAGCTGTCATGGCTATTCCTTGTATGTAGTATTTCTGGGCGATGAGAAAGATAATCATTGCCGGAATGATGCTCAAGAAAGCCCCGCACATGAGGAGGTTCCACTGCACCGTGTACTGTCCCATCATATTGATAAGCCCCACCGTCAACGGCATCTTCGAAGTTGACGAAAGAAAAATAACAGGCCTCAGCAGATCGTTCCACCAGAAAATAAAGATAAATATCCCGATCGTAATGAAGGCCCCTGTAGAAAGCGGCACATACACTCGGAGGAGGATGCTCACAGCACCCGCACCGTCGATTTTAGCGGCATCGTCGAGGTCCTTAGGTATTGTCATGAAAAACTGCCTGAGCAAAAATGTTCCCATAGAGTAACCGAGAAAGGAAGGAACAATCAGGGGCAGATAGGTGTCCAGCCACCCGATGGAATTGAAAATAAGATATTGCGGGAGAATGATGATATTAATGGGGATGATCATCGAAGCGACGATCGCCCCGAAAATAAACTCTTTTCCCTTAATATTGTATCTAGTCAGTCCGAATGCGGCGGTCGAACAGGAGAAAAACACCGCCCCTACATTAGCAAGACTTAAGATAAAACTGTTGAGGGTGTATCGAAAGAACGGTACGGCCTGAAACGTTTTCTCATAATTCTGCCACTGCCACTCTCCTGGAAACCATGTCGGCGGGAACATGAAAAGCTCCGCATCGCTTTTCACCGTTGTCAAAAACATCCAGAAAAAGGGAAACAGAAATACAGCACAGAGCAGGACCAGTAGTATAAATACAATTACTCTATTGCCCATAATGCACCCACCGTTTTTGAAATCCAAGCTGAAATATTGTTATCAATAAAATGAGGATAAAAAAGAGGAATGCGAGCGCTGAGGCGTACCCCATCTTGAAATAGAGAAACGCATTGTTGAAGATATGAAGCGCAAAGGTAAGAGTCGCATTTGCAGGCCCTCCGTTGGTGATAACATAGGTCTGTTCGAACACGAGGAACGAATTGATCAAGGTTACAATAATGACGAAAAACGTGGTGGGCGAGAGAAGCGGAAAAGTGATCCGGAAAAACTGGGTCATGAATCCGGCCCCGTCTATTTCTGCAGCCTGATAATACTCATTGGGTATGTTTTTAAGTCCCGCCAAAAAAATTACCATGTTGTATCCTACCATCTTCCAGATACTCATGATGATAATACCGGGCATTGCCCATCTCGGGTCATCGAGCCAAAGCGGGCCGTCGATGCCCACCAGACCCAATAAGTAATTGAAAACACCGAAATGGGAGTTAAGCATCCATCGCCAGATAAAGGCGGCGGCTACCATAGATACAATGACAGGGATAAACAACACCGTGCGGAATACTCCTTGAAGCGGAATATCAACATTGATCAGTACAGCAAAAAACAGCCCTAGGATGATACTTGCCACTCCGGTGACAACGGCAAAATACACCGTATTGAACACTACTTTCCAAAAAATCGGATTGGTAAAAATGGAGCTGTAGTTTGCAAATCCCACCCATTGCGGGGGCCGAAGTACATCATATTTAGTAAATCCGAAGCCGAATACTCCGGCGATAGGTCCGTAGATCATTATGACAAGCCCTAAGAGACTGGGAAGAAGAAACAACCAACCGTGCCACTGTTTTGTCATGGGGCCTCACTTTATTGAAGTAGAATTGGGCGGGTCCGGCTATTGCCGAAATCCCGCCCATCTTTTCTATTCAGATAAAATCTTTTCTACCGCGGCTTTCGCATCCGCAGCAGCTTTTTTTACGGGTTCTTTTCCGACGAATGCAGGAGCAAGCTCCGCGTTCATCGTATTAATCCGCCACTCGAGCCACTTTGTGCTAAAATCGGCACCTTCGAGATACTGGGCACTATCTAAGAGCTCCTGAGGATCACTCAGCCACTGTTTATGCATATCGAACCATGCATCCGACTCGGCAACACTCTTGGTGATGGGCACACCACCCGGGATCCATGTTTCTTCCGGCCGGTTTGCTCCGGTCATGAATGCGACGAACTTCCATGCTTCATCCGGGTACTTCGTCTCTTTTGCTATGCTTATACCGTCCGGACCGCCGTAAATGGAACGTTTGACAGGTCCTTTCGGCACCATCGTAGCGTCCCAGTCGAAATTTGTTTCTTTAAAACTATCGATCATATAGGTTCCGTCAACGGTCATTCCGATTTTTCCGGAGCGGAACATCTCCCCCCCACTTGCAAGCAGAGCGTCGTAACTCGCTGCTACCGGTGCCGATTTATCTTTATGAATCATGTCTACAAGCTTCTGCATCACCTCGATAGCAACCGGCTCATCAATGTGACATGTCTTGTAGTCCGAAGAAAGCACTTTCCCTCCGTATGCTTTTATCATGGAATCCAGCAAGGTGTGTGCAGCATTAGAGAAAAAGCCGTATCTGTCCATCTTTCCATCATTGTTAGTGTCCGCAGCCAGCTTCTTAGAGACATCGATCATCTGTTCATAGGTCCACTCTTTGTTTGGATAATCGACTCCGGCTTCATCAAAAATATCTTTATTATAGAAAAGCATTGAAGCTACCCATTGATACGGCATTGCGTACACTTTGCCGTTTATATCGGGATACCGCTCCATATCAATGACCTTTTTGTAATACTTATCCATCTGGTCTTCTATATACTCGTCCAGTGGTAATACCGAACCTCTGTCTGCAAAATCCCAGGTAAAGGCAATACTCATATCGAATGCATCAGGAGGATTGCCGGCTGCATAGAGGTTCTGTACCTTCTGCCAGTATGGGTCGAACGCCAACGTTTCGTATTCGACCTTTATACCTGGATTTTTCGCCTCGAATTGGTCGATCGCCTTGGAGATGTAGGTCTCATAGATCGGCGTCCAGAACATATACTTGAGAACCACACCCTCTTCTTTACTCTCCTTTTGTCCTTCTGCAGTTAGCGTCATCGGCACCAACAGCAGAATAAGGACAACCAGTACAAACAGATTTTTTCTTTTCATACGTTGCTCCTTTCCCCCGCCTCGAGGGATTTTTGTTCTTTATCTACAAGACGAAGCACTTCGATCGCTTCGTCAATAGTAGCGGTTTCAACCGGTTTGTCTTCCCGGATGCAGTCGGTAATGTAGGCGATCTCCGCCGTATATCCGTCGGGCATACCGGTGCAGTCGATTTCTGCGATTTCACCCGGAGTTATGTAGAGAAGTCTCTCTCGAGCAGATTCCTTCGCTTCAACGTTGCCGGTGACCTCGAAAGAGTACTGCAGTGAGGCTTTCGTCCCCCTTACTCTAATGCCGAATTGGAAAGGAAATCCCCTCGGATGGGTCCAGTCCGTCTCGAT
>CAZQKT010000088.1:0-3005 GCA_964594055.1 uncultured Spirochaetales bacterium | reverse complement strand
TCACAGAACACGTGCTTTCCGTGGTCCAACGCATCGATTATAAGCTTTTCGTGCAGGGATGTAGGAACGCACACATCCACCAGATCGAACTCGCCCTCTTCAAAGAACTGGTCCGCCTCACAAAATACAGCACATCCGTATTTCTTCTCGATTTCCGGTCCCCGCTCCTCGTCACACTCCAATACCGCCGATAGATTTGCATCATCCATCTTGTGCCAGATATCCGCATGGGTCGACCCCATAAAACCGGCACCGATCAGTCCGACATTGATCTTCCTAGAGCTCACCTGCATGCTCCCTTATCTTGATAAACGCATCGGCTATATCGTCCATATCTTTTTTTTCGCCTAAAAACATTCTGTGTTCGAACCAAATCGCCTCGTAAGCGCAGGCCCGTTCAGAGACAGGACATGTCTCTTCGTATTTCCTGTAGTCAATCTCTTTATTGTAATGGCCGCAGGAGATCGGACACTCTTTGGTGTAAAACTGTTTATCGAGGAACATTGGATTTTTATAGACAGGATGGGTATAGCCGTAAAACACGGGAATGCCTTCCGCTGCAAGTGCTTCGATCAATGCACCCCGCTCGAGCCCCCCGAATACCTCCGGATTGTACCGGACCATATAAATATGCACGGAATAGTGTTCTCCCCGAGGATCGATTATAGTAGGCTCGATTCCTTCGATTTCTTTGAAGCGCTCCGTTAAGTATTTCGAGTTTTCCCGCCGCTTTTTGTTTTGTTCTTCGAGCCTGGTAAGCTGTACGCGAAGTAAAGCACCCTGCAGTTCCATCATCCGGGCGTTCCAGCCGAGCTCGTAAAACTCATACCACGGTCTGCCGCTCCGTCTGCCCGACCAGGTCAAAGATTCTACTCTTTCTCTGACCTTCGGGTCGTTCGTGGATATCAAGCCGCCTTCTCCGGCAGTCATATTCTTTGCATTTTGGAAGGAAAACGTACCGCCGTGTCCGATCGAACCGGCCCCTTTTCCGTTCCACTTGGACCCGTGGGCATGAGCTGCATCTTCGATAACTTTCAGATTGTGCTTTTCAGCAATGGACATAATTCGGTCCATATCCGCCATTTGTCCGCCGAAATGACAGAGTACGATTGCAGCAGTACGGTCGGTTATCGCCTCCTCGATTTTGTCCGGGTCGATATTGTAGGTGTCCGGTTGTACATCGACAAAGATCGGGACCGCGTTGGATTGAAGCACACAGGTGACTCCTGCCACATAGGTGTATGCCGGTACAATCACCTCGTCCCCGGGGCCGATATCCAGTGCCCGTACCAGAACATCGAGAGCGGTCGTTCCGTTGTTACAAGCAACCGCGTACTCGAGCCCTTGATAGTTAGCGAACTCCTGCTGAAAACGGGCAACCTGGGAAGGGTCGCCGCCTTCCGGCTCATGTAGATCCAGCCCCTCTCCAAAACTGTACCGCCACCAGTGTCCCGATTCTACCGTCTTTCGCGCAGCCTCAACTTCCCGTTCATCAAAGACCGGCCAAGCCGGAAAAGGATCTTTTCTAACCGGATTTCCGCCTTGTAGTGCTAACTTTACCATCTCTTTTCCTCCATAAATATCAAGCTTCAGAACCTAAGACTTAAGGCGAGTGTCACACCTTCATGAGATTCCTCTTGTTCTTTGCTGATACTTGTACTGCTGTTGTCGCAGAGCCACAGCATGCTGAAGAACGATGCTCACAGCTCCCAAAATCCCACTTTCCGTTTCTATTGAACTAAACCGTATATCTATATCCTCAATAAAAGGTCTCATTACTTTCTCTCTTATCTTCTCTTTAATGCTGTCCAGAAATGTTTCCCCGAGTAGTGTGATTTTCCCCCCGATTATGATTTTTTCCGGGTTGAGAATATGAATAAGATTTGCCAATCCTTCAGCCTGCATGTCTACATACCACTCCAGCATGTCGGAGACTTTCCGGCTGGAATGGTGATTATCGAGAAGAAAAGTATAAAAGTCATCGATTTCAGTAAGATCAGCATTCGGATACCAGTGCTCTATCTTCTTTATTAAATCAAAGACGTTAGTGACCGCTTCCCAGCACCCTCGTCTTCCGCAGTAACATCGAGGGCCTTTCGGATCTATGACCATATGTCCTATCTCTCCGGCAAAACCTTTGGACCCGTGCATAATTTCGCCCCGGACAACCATCCCGCCGCTGATACCGGATTCTCCAGGAGAACCGATTAATACATAAAGCAGATTGTCCGTCTCTTCTATTACTCCGAACTCCATCTCAGCCGACAGTTTTCCGTTCGCATCTTCTACCAGAAAAACCGGCGGTGAGACCAACTCCTGGACCAAAGAACCGAGCGGCACTTCGGTCCAGCCATGATGCACATCAAACCGTATTTTCTTACCGTCACTTCCCACGATCCCCGGCTGACTGATACCTATCCCTAGAATATCAGAATACGGGATATCCTGCTCTCTACACAGTTCCATAAAAGCATCTCTGATGAGTCCGGCGACTTCTTCCGGTGTTTTAGATTGCGGAGCGCGCGAAGTTGCAGTTATAATCGAGCCGTCAATGCGTATGAGCGCAGTCGTACATAAGTGAGCGTGAAGATCGACACCACAGACGAAGTTGTTTTCCAAATCGAGTGAATAGAGCCGGGGCTTTCTCCCGCCGGTAGAGGAACCTTCACCGGTCTCGCGGATGAGGCCGTATCCCTTGAGATCATCTAATACCGATTTTACCGTTGCCGGGCTCAACTGGATTTCTCTCGCAATCTCGGTAATCGTACTCGCTCCTCTTGTTCGCAACAGTGTAAATAGGCGGTTCTGGTTTATCTCACGAACGATGCGGGGATCAACTCCCCTTTCATTTCTTTCCACGGGCTCATTAATTAATACTTATTTTAAGTCTTATAGAAAGTCTATCATTAAGTTTGACAGCTGTCAAATTAATTTTTATAATTATCGGTATCATGAAGTCCTCGACACATGCATACGGGTATTACTTGTTCCTCGGCTTAGGGGAT
>CAZQKT010000087.1:12696-15651 GCA_964594055.1 uncultured Spirochaetales bacterium | reverse complement strand
CTTGAAGAGGACTACATCGCGGACAACCCCCGGCGTAACTCGGTAATTCTCGATTACGTTATTATGGGTAAGGGCAAAGCAATTACTCCCTGGACCAACATCGCCAACACATACATGAAACAGGCTTACGAAGAGGCACTTTCAGGTAGAAAAACGGCCCGGCAGGCCCTCACAGATGCCGACAAGGGATTGCGCGAAGAGCTCAAGACCTTCAAACTCGAATAGCAGAGTTAACTTTCAACTTTCGGCGGGCGGTTGTAGCCGCCCGCTTTACTATCCGTATCTAAAACAGGTACCATTACCAGAGAAAAAAATCGTTTATACCGAGAGGAGTTTGGAGGCCTCGTATGAGACGTTTGCGTAAACCGAAGATCGGACAGGACAACATCGGGTATCTGCTGATAAGCCCCTTCTACATTTTTTTCTTTTTCTTTATCGTACTGCCGATTCTGATCAATATATTCTTAAGCTTTACCCGATACGATTTTCGGACAATAGAGTTCGTGGGGCTCAATAATTACTTCCGTCTGTTCAAGGACGGGTTTTTTCTCTCTGCATTAAGAAATACCGGGATTTATACCTTTTTTACTCTGTTCATAACCATGGGGGTAAGCCTCATCGTCGCGGTCATCTTAAACGAGGCGTTCGCGCTGCAAAAAGTGTACCGGACTTTCTTTTTCATGCCCCATGTCATTTCCATGGTCGCGGCTTCGATGATCTGGTTGTGGATGTTCGAACCGAGCCAGGGGGCGATAAACGATTTCCTCGGCAACTTCGGGGTAAAGCGGATCGAATGGATGTACGATGTCCGCTACGCTTTACCCGGTCTTATTATCATGGGAATCTGGAAAAACCTCGGCTACAATATGGTCATCTACTTAGCGGGGCTGCAGACCATCCCCGGGTATCTCTACGAAGCGGCAACCATAGACGGGGCCACCCCCCTGCAGAAGTTTTTCAAGATCACCTTGCCGATGTTGGCCCCGGTGACTTTCTTTCTGTTCGTTACCGGGCTTATTTTTAATTTCAACGTGTTCGAACAGGTACTGATCATGACCAACGGCGGCCCCTTGAACTCGACAACGACCATCGTTCATCAAGTTTATACACGGGCGTTCTTTCAATTTCTGATGGGCTACGCCTCGGCCATGGCTGTTTTCGCCGTACTCATTATTGTTGCAATCACCTTAGCGAACTTCCGATACGGGAACCAGGGGGTGGACCTTGACGTCGGCTAAAACAAAAAAATCCCGCAAAAAGATAATCGTTATTATCGTCATGGGCCTCTTCGCCTTTGTGATGCTCTACCCCTTTCTGGTAATGGTGGGCACTTCCTTTAAACCGTTAAAGGAGACGAGAACGGCGGAGTTTCACCTGCTTCCCGCAGAACCGCAGCCGGAGAACTATGTGGAAGCAATGGGCCGTGGTTCTTGGGGGCGATATTTTTTCAACTCGTTTTACATTACCGCTCTCTCAGTAATTATCAGCCTTATTATAAACTCTCTGGCAGGGTATTCTTTTGCCAGGCTCAACTTCAAAGGTCGGAACGTGCTGTTTATGATCACCCTGATCGGGATTATGGTCCCGCCCCAGGTCACCATGCTTCCCGTCTACATCATCCTCAAATATGTTCCTTTAGCAGGTGGAAACAACATCCTAGGGCAGGGGGGGCTCGGCTGGATCAATACCCATATGGGACTGCTCGCCCCCTACATCGCGGGCTCCTTCGGGGTGTTTCTCTTCCGACAGTTTTTCCTCAATTTTCCCCGGTCTTTAGACGATGCTTCGAAGATCGACGGGCTTAACCGATTTCAGGCGTTTATCCGGATTTACATCCCCTTGAGCAAACCGGTGTTCGCCTCGCTTCTGATCCTCAAGGCGACCCACACCTGGAACGACTACACCTGGCCGCTTATCATTTTATTGAAAGACCATCTGTATACGGTGCAGCTCGCCCTCACCAAGTTCCGGGACGAGTTCAATGTGGACTGGCACCTGCTGATGGCCGCCACCACCCTGATCGTACTGCCGCTGCTGGTGGTATTCTTGACCGCCCAAAAGCATTTTATTCGAGGCATCACCACCTCGGGAATTAAAGGTTAAATGCAAAACCGAACACAAGGAGATCGATCTATCATGACCGGAAAACAACGTCTCTACGCCGCAATCAAAGGTGAGGAGGTAGACCGCCCTCCTATCTGGCTTCGGGAAGGATTCAATATCGGGAGGAACATAAAAGAAGAGCCGATGCAGGATGTGTTGGGCACAGGAGATGATCACGACCCGGACTTTTACCTGGGATGGAAGAACGACCCACTCTATCGGGAACTGTTCGCGTATGTCGAGAAAGCGGCGGACACCATGGTCTCTTGGGATTTAGACGGCTACCTCAACCGGTTTTTGGTCATCCCGCCGAAATACATACACAGCAAAGAAACAAAAGTTGATGACGATACCTTTTTGATCGACGGATGGATCGACACCCCAAAGGGAAGGCTTACCTGGCAGGACAAACTGATCCGGGGCCTCAATACCTACTGGCACTTAGACCACCTCGTCTCCACTCCGGAAGAACTGAAGATGATAGCCGAAATCCCCTTCGAGTTCGACCCGTCGGTGGTACCGGAATATATCGAAGGCTACGAGCGGAAACTCGCCGAGGTGGGCGAGCGGGGCATCCTCCGGCTCGAATACCCCTCCCCGATCGTGGCCATCTCCGCGAACATGGCCTTAGAAGATTTTCTCGCCATGTCGGTAACGGAAAAGGAGCTGTTCCATCGGCTTTTAGAAGACATTACCGAGCGGCTCCTTACCATAACCGACGCGGTGTTCAAGGGGCGGAACTTAGATACCATCGTCAACTTCGGGGGCTCGGAACAGTGCACCCCGCCCATGATGGCCCCGGAGGCGTTCGACGAGTACGTGGTCCCCTACGACGGGAAGATCATCGAACGG
>CAZQKT010000087.1:0-12596 GCA_964594055.1 uncultured Spirochaetales bacterium | reverse complement strand
CGAGGATACAAGAGATTGCAGAACACGGTCCGCGGCGGCTTATCCTCAGTTCCTCGGCCGGGCCGATCAGCAAGGTCACCCCCCAGCTCGTCGAAAACTACAAAGCGTGGATCGACGCGGCTTTGGAGTGTTTTTAATCAGGGCGAATAATCACCTTTAGGGCCTCCCGGTTTTTGATTGCTTCTATGCCTTTGTGAAACTCCTCCAACCGAAAATGGTGCGTTATCAGATGGTCTGTGCTGATTGTGCCCGCCGCTAAAAGCTCGATTGCCCGAGCGTGGTCCCGGGGGGTTGAATCGGAAGCGCCGAAGACCCCGATCTGATTGTAGTGGATGTTGTTCACATCCACAGCCAGAGTGGGATCATCCTTGGGGACACTGGCAAAGAGGCTTACCCGTCCCGCCTTTGCCACCAGATCAAAGGCTAATGCTGCCGCCTGTTTGCTTGGTGCCGCGTTTATTACCACATCCCCGCCTCTGCCGCCGGTAAGCTCCATTACCACTTCTTTGGGATCTTCCCGGTCTGTACAGATTCGGTGGTCTATGTGGAAGTGTTCTGCAAGCTTATGTCGTTTTTCGGAACGCCCGATGAGGATCGTACGGAGTGCTCCCCGTGCTTTAGCGGCCTCAGCGTTGAGAAGGCCGAGCGGTCCGCCCCCGATGACGACCACCGTATCGGGGAATCCGACTGCCGCCTGGTTCTGCCCGTTTACAACACATCCGAGCGGTTCACAGAGACAGGCGGGGTCGTCCTCGAGCCTGTCCGGAATGGCCATGAGGTTACCGTGCCGGAGGGCCCGGGCGGGGACTGCAACGTATTCCGCGAAGGCGCCGTTGATATGGGTACCGAGGGGGCGTTTGTTGAGGCAGAGGTTGAACAAATTGTTGGTGCACATCCTGCAGTGGCCGCAGGGGATGGTCGTGGCCATGGTTACCCGGTCTCCTACTTTAAGCTGGGTAACGTTTTTCCCGACCTGATCCACCGTACCCACGAACTCATGCCCGATGATAACCGGCGGCTTGATACTCGATATGCCTATCGTATACGCTTTGACATCCGTCCCGCAAATCGCACAGGCGATTACTTTTACCAGCACCGAATCGTCGTCGATCTCCGGTTTCGGCACCTCCCGTACATTCAGTTTTCCGACCCCTTCGTAGACCAGTGCTTTCATTGTTTTTCTCCTTCAGTAACCGAATCAATACGGCAGCTGCCCCCCGTTTAATCCGATGCTCTGTCCGTTTATGAACCCCGCCTGCTCACTCGCTAAAAAGAGGACGAGATCGACGATATCGTCTGTTGTACAGTGCCGCTTCATAGGGTTCTTCACCCGCCGTTTTTCGATAAGCTCTTCGAGTGTGGCGACCCCCTCTTTTTTAAGAGAAATATCCAAAAGCGAGCTCTCCCGCCAGCTTTTTGCTTCTAAGTCCCCTTCGGGATAGACGTCCGAGGGACAGACGGAGTTTGCAGTGATGTTCTCACTTCCTACCTCCAGTGCCGTGGAGATGGCAAACCCCCGGTTGAAATATTTCGATGCCGAATAGAGGCCGAGCCCGGCAGATGCTTTCAGTCCGGAGGATGAGTTTAAGTAAATAAGCCGTCCGTACTTCGCCTTCTGCATCAGGGGCACGGCATACCTCGTGGTGTAAATGTATCCTTTGATATTTATGTCGATAATCCGCTCGATGCTTTTCTCTTCGATTTCAGTTACCTCGCCCCCTTCGATTACTGCAGCACAGTTTACCAGCACGTGGAGCAGACCGTACTCCCGTTCTACCGCCTGAAAAAGCTCCTCGACTTCGGGTTTGCTGGAAACATCGCACTGTGCGGCGTGGGCGAGACCGCCACAACCGTCTACCGCCTTCTCCAGCCGCTGCCGGTCGATATCGACGAACACAGTCCTCGCCCCTTCACGGCAGAACGCCACGGCGATTGCGGCCCCGATTCCACTCCCTGCCCCGGTTACGAGCACGACTCTGTCCTTGTGGACTATCTCCATTTTATTTATGCCGGTAGATGTTCCACCCCATATATTTCCCGATCGCCTCTTTGAGAATATCGGCTGTATGGGCCTGGGTAAGAGCGATGTGATGCTCAAATCCGTTTTCTACCATATAATCCAACAGTGCCTGGAGATCATGTACGTGCATGACCCCCCGTCCGCCGAAACTTTCGAGTTTCTCATCCTCGAACTCACCCTCGGCAACATATCCGCGGACAGCTCCCGACGTATCGTTAGTAGAAAGCCGGAGCAGGGTTGCCGGCCCCGGCGCGATACAGCCGTCGATCGAACCGAAGGTACACCCCTTGTCCACCGTGCGCGCTAAGAGGTCTAAGTACCGCATCTTACTCTCTGCGAAGAAGCAGGCCGGCAGGTTGCTGCAATGGAACATAACACACCGGTCGGGGTCATCCCCGTAGTTGTTGTTCCAGTCGAGAAGGGCCGCGGGGGAGCCCGAGGCAAGCTGAAGGGCATACATGGAAAGGGCGCCCATAATATCAACCTCGCAGGCAGCCGGTATCCCGCTCTGGGAGAGCATGCTCATCGCCGTACAGGGGGCGACCCCGTAATATTCCTCTAAGGCGGACCAGCACTGCACGGCGACCGCATCGAGGTCTTCCTCCTCGATCCACTCCTTCATAACCAGAGAAAGCCGGGCGATTTTATTGACGGCCGCGTCCGGGACGCCCGCAGTGGGTACGTACTCTTTAATCTCATCAAACCGGCGAATGACCTCGTTACTATCGTTCTTCATACCATCAGCCCGCCCGATAATCTCGGAGAGGTCGATGGTCTCTACGGCAATACCGCTGCGTTCCATCAACTTCTCGCTGAACCGGACCGTGTTGAATGCGGACACCCGGGCCCCGAACGCGCCTACCCGGGCATGACGGAGCCCCTGTACTACTAGGCATATCCGCACAAACCGTTTTATATCGTTTTCAAACTCTTTCGAATCGGGTGATTCGACGTGGAGGGTCGTATTCGTATAACGGAAGCCGTACTGATACAGATTGTTAGCTGCTGAGAGTTTCCCACAGAAGGCGTCCGCCCGACGGTCGAGATCGAGCTGGTCCTTCTTATCGGGAAAAGCGTGGATGAGGATGGGCACTTCGAGTCCCGACATTCGGACAGACTCCGCTATCGCCTTCTCATCGCCAAAATTAGGAAGGGTGATGAGAACTCCATCTATTTCTTTCCGGTGTTCTTCGAAAAGCCGGGCGCATTTCTTGGCGTCCTCCCGCGTCTCCACCGACCCGAAATCGGTCTGGGATTCCGAGAGCACGACAGCTTCAATCCCGAGCTCTTCGAGCTTTTTCAGGACCGCAGCGCGCCCTTCTTTTATCAGCTCATCGGGGAAAATCCCCCGGTTTCCGACAATCACAGCTAAAACAGGTTTTTTGTTCATCAGTTTCGTTCCTAAAGACATATGGTACCTCCGAATTCAGAATATTTTATACTTGAAAGAACAAACATCACAGACACTGCACCTACAAAAACATCTGCCGGTCCTTATTCGGTGCGGTCAAAAACGTGGCGTATTCGAGTTGGAAGCATTGTGAGTAACCGAACCAGCGGGCGTCGGCGGATAGTACCTCATCGAATCGTACCAGAATATCGGCGAGCACGTGCTGATATTCTTTTTCTCTGATGACGTTCCTATATTCGTGTGGTGTGTTGAGGTGATACAGTTCATCGTGGTCGTCGGTCAAGTTGTAGGTAAAGATGTATTCGTTCTTTCCGTCCGGGCAGATGTACATCCCCACACAGGGGTTGGGCACGACGTGGCTTCCCGCCTCGAAGAGAATCGGCTTATCCTGCCGGCTGCCGGCCGGTCCGGAGCCAGTTTCCCCGCCCTGCAGCAGCGGAAGCAGGCTCACTCCGTCGAGACGGTCCGCAGTTTCGATTCCGCAGATCTCGTAGACGGTCGGGGCAATATCGAGAAGTGCTACCGGTTTGTCAAGCGTGCTGTCTGTGATAAAGTCGCCGGCCGAAGCGGCAGGCGGTTTGACAAAAAACGGGACCCGCAGCGTCTTGGGATGGAGATACACCCCCTTATCGATCAAGGCCGATTCGCCGTTCATCTCTCCGTGGTCTGCGATACAGAAGATCCAGGACCGGTCGAAGAGGTCCTTCTCTTCGAGTGCTGCAAACAGTTTGCCCACAGCCTCGTCGAGGAGCTCGAACTGAAGCGCGTTACACACCATATAGTCTACCATGACCGCAGGATCGTCCATCCCCCAGTTCTTCCGGTACATCCGGTAGACCCGGGCCTCCGGAGAATCATCATCGTCGGTAGCGGTTGCGGCAGCATACGAAGGGGGCGGCTGGACCATTTCCCGCAGTTCTTTTTCACGTTCCTCCATCCCCCCGGGGACGGCAAACGGCTGGTGGGGCCCGAAAAAATCGAGCTGGAGATAGAGCGGTCCGCTTTGTGCAGGTTGGCTTTCCACCACTGCGAGCGCTTTTTCTACGAGGAAAAACGGATAGGTTGCCTCTTTCGGAAAGGGGTCCCCATCCGCATCGGTTATCCATCCCCCGTAGAAATTCCCTTTCCCCTTTCCGTCAGGCGGCGAGCCGTAGACGGACCGGGCAAACCGGTACGTAGACAGACCTTTGCTTCTAAGAAAAGCGAGATACTCTTCATCGTCGTACCAGGGGGGAGACCAGCGGTCCCAGGGCGTATCATTTTCAGTAAATACATTCAGAAAAGTCGAAGTACCGACATGCGACTTTCCGACATGCCGGGTGTGATACCCGATCGTTTTCAGGTACTGAGGGAAAATGATGTCGTCTTCACGAAGCTCCACAGTCACTCCGTCGTGGGCCCGCTCTCCGTTTCCGGTGATGTAGGTGTATCTTCCGGTCAGATAGGAGGCACGGGAAGGAGTGCAGAGGGTGTAGGAGGCGAAGCAATTGGTAAACTGTACTCCCTCCCCCGCCAATCTGTCCAGATGAGGTGTGCGAACAATTCGACCGGAGGAGAGACCCGCACGGTGGAATTCCGGAGGGACCATATCAAAACTAATGAAGATGAACGGATGCAGCTGTTCCACATCCTTTGTAAAAGAAAACGGGCCGAACCCGTTTTTTTCATTTATAAAGCACTTTTTTTTCAGCATGAGTCGGACCTCGCGTGATCGTATATAAGGGGACCATATCCGTTTCGTTTAAACCGGTTTAATCTGTGGCGGAAGCTCTCCAGCTTCTTTCATCCGCTCTTTAAGCCTCCCTGCAAGGAATGAACGGACCTCCTCGTATGCCGGGTCCTCTACCAGATTTTTCGATTCCCAGGGATCGGCCTCCAAATCGTAGAGGCAGTCTTCAGTATAAACATCACTTCCCGGGTTATCAATGCCGCTTACCCCCCGTGCCCGTACCGAATACTTCCACTTTTTGGTCCTGATCGCTCTTCCCACCTGGGATTCACTGATCTGGACAAACACTTCATCCTGCCATTCCGAAGAAGCCGGGTCCCCTCCGGTCCCCGTATCGGCTGCGATGTCCTGCAGATACCGGCCGTGCATGCCGGCCGGTCGCTCGATCCCCGCCGCCTTGAGCAGGGTGGTGGGAAGGTCGATCAGACTGACCAGCCGTTCCACCGTACGACCGCCTTCAAAGCCGGGCCCTCTTGCAATCAGGGGTACATGGATCGAAGCCTCATGGCAGCTGCGCTTATAATCGTCATAGCAGTTTTCTTCGAGGTCTCGGTTTCTGGTCCTGAAGTGGCTCCCGTGATCACTTGCATAGATTATCAGCGTATTTTCATCCAGGCCGAGCTCTTCGAGCTTTTCGAGGATTCTTCCTACATTTCTGTCGAGTGCCTCACAGCAGCCGAGGTAGTCGGGATACTCTTCTTTCCAGTCCCCCGGTTTTCCCTCCAGATCAGGCGGCGGGAGGAAATCTTTGAACCTCTCCTTGGAACCGGCCGGCCCCTCGTAGTGGTGACGGTCGTTTTGATGATGGGGCTCTACAAACGAGAGAAAGAGGAAAAACGGGGACTGTCCGGCTGCCCGTCCGCCCCCGTTTTCAATGTATTCAAGAGCGAAATCGGTCAGGGCATCCGCTCTGTAACCGGTAAAATCGACCCGGTCCATCTCCTTGTCAAAAACAAAGCCGCCGTAGCCGTGAGATGTGAACTCCATCACATCGGCGGCCATCCAGTAATCTTCATACCCTCCCCTCCGTTCCGGCGGGATGGGAGATGATTCATAGTGGGCCTCGAGGTCGGCATCGCTTTCCGGAGTACTATCCAGGGTATGATGGAGCCCCTGCGAAGTGGAAGCGAGGTGCCACTTACCGATATATCCGACCGTGTAGCCCGCCTCAGAGAGATAGTGGGCTATTGTTTTTTCATTTTGAGGCAGGGCAATCGCATTACGAAAACAGCCGGTTTCCGTCGGATATTTTCCGGTCTGCAAAGTGGAACGGACCGGGCCGCAGACCGGCTGACAGGAAAACGTATGAGTAAAACGGACCCCATCTTCCGCCATACGGTCGAGATTCGGTGTGACCTCCAGAGGCTGTCCGTAGCAGCCGAGCGTGTCCCACCGCTGCTGGTCCGACAGGATAAAAATAATATTCGGTTTCGAGTTCTTTTGACTCATATGTGCTACCTTTTTACATTACGATCTTTTTATTTGAACTCCGTGGTGACCGCCTGCATGATATAGGGCCGCAATCCGAGAAACAGCACGAGCGCCGGAATAAACAAAAACATAGACGCAGTCCCGATCAAATTCCAGGGCATAAGATGTTCCCCGGTTTTAAACGCGGCAAGCCCGACTGAAAGCGTGGTAACTCTCCCTTTCGTCATAACAAGAGGCCAGATAAATCCCCGCCACCGGAAGAGAAAGTTATACAGGGCCATCGTCCCCATCGCCGTTTTAGAAATAGGAACAATAATCTTCCATAATAAATCGTTCTCAGATGCTCCGTCTATTCTTGCCGCATCGAGGAGCTCAGTCGGTATAGTGATCATAAATTGGTAAAGGAAAAATATTGCAAACCCGGTAGCAGCGAGCGGGAAAATCATACCCCGCCACGTGTCTACCCAGCCGAATTGCGCCATAAGGGTATACATCGGTACCGCCCGCATCGGCGGCGGGAGGAGCATGGTGGCGATAAAAAAGAGGGTAATAATGCGGCCTCCCGGCAGTTCCAATTTCGCCAGCGCGTAAGCGGCCAGAGCACCGGAGAGTACGGTCAATACCGTAGTGGTGGCCGAATAGACAACGGAATTCCAGAATTGCCCCAGGATCGGATATTCTTCTAATACGGTGTAATAATTCTGAAATTCCAGCCTGCTCGGGAGAAACCGGATAGGAAGCACTTGGACATCTGCCTCCGGCTGCAGCGAAAGCTTTGCCAGGTAAAAGAAAGGAAATGCCATGATAATCATAAGCATAATCAAGATGATCTGAATGATAATTTTTTTGTGTATCCTTTGAGATCTCACGATAACGCTCCTTAATGCAAACCGACGAACTTTCGTTTCTGATAGTTGAATTGTACGAATGCTACTCCGATAAAAAGCAGAAACGTAATAAAACTAATTGCATTCGCCCGTCCTAAATCAAACCGGTCAAAGGCGTATTCGAAAATATAGAGCATCATTACATTGGTGGCCTCGAAAGGTCCGCCACCTGTCACTAATTTGGCCAGCACATAGGAGTTGACGAAACCGTACAAAGTATTGATGGTACTTACAAATACGATCGAAGGAATGATAAGGGGAATGATGACATGGCGAAACTTCTGCAGGAAGCTGCACCCCTCTAAGTCTGCAGCTTCAAAATAACTTCCGGGAATGGCTTGGAGTCCCGACATAAACAAAACAGCATTGTAACCTAAGGTGTACCACACCTGAATAAAAATGATGCAGATCAGCGCCAGCCCCGGCTGCTTGAGCCAGGGAACGGTAGCAGAGCCTAGCCGTAATAGAATAACGTTGATCACTCCGTAGGGTTCCTGAAGCAGGTTGAACCAGATCAGCGCCCCGATAACCGGTGTGGTTATATACGGCATAAACGCCGCGGATATGTACACCACATGGAACTTCGGCTTTTGCAGCAGACCGATTGCCAGAAAAAGGCTGAACAATCCGCTGAAAAAGACGATACTCGCTGTAAAAATAACACTTACTTTAAGAGAGTTCCAAAAACGGGGATCGGTAAGCGTCATCACATAATTTTTAAAACCGACGAAACTCGCCCGCAATCCGAGTCCCGAGTAAAAACTCATCTGCAGTCCTTTTATAAGCGGGACAACAAAAAACAGTACAAGGATAATGAACGCCGGTGCGACGATGGCATATCCGAACAGATATCTTTTCCACAAACTCGTTGATCTATTCATACAATTCTTCCTCATATATGAAGACGGCGGGCAGCTTCGGAAGCCTTCGGCCGTAATCTGCCGCCCGCCGTTGATATTTTTATGTCTTTGTATTCTTACAATTTTCCTTGAATCAGCCGGTTCGCTTCTTTTATGTAGGCATCAAGGGCGGCATCTATATCTCTTGTCGAGTATATCATCGTCTCATACAACTTTTTAAAGACTGATCCACCCCAGCTTATCTCCGGCAGCCCAAGCTTTCTTATATCAACATCAAAAGGAACGGCTTTCGGCAGCAGCGGTTTGAACAGTTCCACAACTTTCTCATCCTGGATGCGGGAATCGTTGAGCCAGGTCTCACGGGGCATGAGCATTCCGTTGTTGAGGGTCGCGGTCACCTCAACCTCTACCGAGGTCAGGTTTTGCATAAGCGGCCATACCACATCGACACTCTGAGTAGAGTCGGCAGGAATCCCGATTCCGGTACCGGCGGTATACGTACGGGCGTCCACTCCCTGTAAGTGAGGCACCATGGCGACATTGTAATTGAGGTCGGGATAGTTGTTTTTGATATTACCGATTTCCCAGGGTCCGCTAATCATCATAGCGATTCTGCCGGTGAGAAAAGCGAGACGTACATTGGTCCGTGCTTCCTCGCCGCCCGGTTCGGGGATAAAAACCTTTCCGCTGTTGGCAATGTCCTGCAGTTCTTTGAGTGTCCTTCTTACCGTATTGGTGTCGATGGCAATCTCGTTGTTTTCAATGAGCGAGGGTGTTTCGGCACTCGCGAGGAAGGGGACCAGATACTGTCCGGTCGGGTCGAAACCGAAGCCCTGCACATCCGGACCGAGTTTGCTATCGATTTGATCGATTACCTGTTTCATTTCAGTGAGATTCGCCGGGGCTTTCGTAATACCGGCAGCATCAAAATGGTCCTGATTATAGAACAGAACGAAACAGGTATGGTGTAGTTTCATACCCAATTTTCTGCCGTCTAACGTGACCTCTTTCCAGGTAGCATCGAACCAATCGTCCGATTCATCCCACGCATCGATTTCGTCGGTAATATCGGCCATTAAATCCTGGGTCCCATATTCGAGAAACCAGTAAGCAGGGGCCTCAATTAAATCGGGAGGGGTCCCCGCCGCCATGTCCGAGTTGAGTTTGGTTTTAAACTCTCCCCAGTGGTATACTTGTTTGTTTACCGTTAAGCCCTTTTCCGCCGCATAGTCATTGATCACTTCATCATACACATCGTAAAGATGATCGGGGTTCCAGTAAATCGACAGTTCTTTCGATTCGCCGGCTTTTTCCTGTTCACCTGCTGCAAATACGATACCCGCTGTAGAAAAAGCGAGAAAAAGCACTGTGCACACAATAATAAATCGTTTCATGTTACTCTCCTTTCACAATTGTTTTAATAAGAATTCGTGACTTTTTATACTAGTAGCTTATCGTTGTTACCATCATTTTTTTTCGTATCACCTCCTTTCGTCCCTTAGGGGAACAACAAATATTCATTTCCGGCGATCATATTGATGATCTCCTTGACCAGTTTCAGACTCTGTGCCGGGTCCTGATCATGCAGTACCACATTCGAGACGGCCTGCAGAAAATAAGGCAGCGCTTTGAAGAACAAGGGATGATCAATCGGTCCGGTGGTTACATTCTCGAGCTGTTTTAAGAGGACCGAAGCAAACGGGTCCGCGATAAACTGCGGTTTGTGGAGCAGGTCCCGATTGCAGGGGATCATCCCGAACTCATCGAAGTAATATTTTGCATAAATTTCGTCTGTTGAAAGTTGTTCGATAAACGAATAGGCAGTCCCAGGGTCACGGCAGTATTTCGAGACAGCCAATCCGTGGGTAAGGAGCACGCTTTCAGATTTCCCGGATGGGCCGGTTGGTATGGTAGTTATCCCGTAATTCTTATCAAACTCTTTGCCCATACCGCTCAACTGTCTGAAATTCCCCCGGCCGTAAGGGCCGTCGATCATAAAGGCAAGCTGATTAGAGGCAAACAGAATCCGCACCCCGATTACACTATTCTCTTTTTTTACTCCGCCCCGCTTGTAAAAACCTTTAAGCCAGGAAAGCGCACGGACTGTTTCTTCGGAGTCAACAATGATATTCCCGATGGGGTCTGAGAAACCTCCCCCGAAAGCGAGAAACAGAGGATAAATATCAAAGAAACTGTACTCGAACAGTTCGGTAGGCATGCAGAACCCGTGTACGTTTTCGTTCCGGTGCTCATTTACTTTTATGCTCATCTCAGCAAGTTCATCCATGGTTTGGGGCGGTTTCTCCGGGTCGAGACCCACCTCTTCCATCACTACTTTGTTGTAATAGAGCACTTGGGGGCAGAGCGCCCAGTTCAAGGCGTACAGCTCTCCATTGACCTTTCCCAAATCGATTGCGGTTGTGTACCGCCGTTTGATGATATTCTGACTGACATATCCGCTGATCGGGGTAAAGATGTTGAGCTTCTGCAGTCTGCGAAGCCAAAAAGGCGTTACCTGAATGATATCCGGCGATTGATCGTTTAGTATGAGATTGAGGATCTTCTGTAGATAGGCGTGATAGGGAATAGAAATTTCGTGAACGGTCACCCCGGGATGATTGTCCTGGAAATCCCCAATTGCACTGGAGAGAAAAAGCTCTGATGTGATCTCTTCGCTCACCCAGTTGGAAAAGGTAAGTTCTCTCGTCTGTTGGGTGATAAAGGTGCCTTTTCCCCGGATCCGCTCGAGCAGGCCTTGTTCCTCGAACTCCGCAATGGCCTTTCGTACAGTATTTCTGCCCATATCCAGCTGGGCGGCCAATTCGCTCTCGGGCGGAAGGACATTTTTATGCTCACCCTGCAGATCATTAATGAGTGCCTTGAGACTATCGGTCGCTTTTTGAAGCTGTGATTTTGATGTAGGAGCTTCCATGTTCTATCCTATACCTCTAGTCTATCCCACTCACACTACAAACAGTACTATAAAGGTATTTATTAGTTCTTTAAATACCCCTTAAATACATAATTGTCAATCTATTATACCTTATAATTTTTATATGTCAATATTTTTTTTTAAAGAATAATTATGTTCCCTTCTATAATCTTGACACTCCTACCCGTGGACACTATTCTATTAGGAATAACTAATATAAGGATAAAATAATGGCTACAAAATCACAAAAACCCAACAATCAACCAAATGTGGTGGTCTTCTTTACCGACCAGCACCGGTGGGACACTGCCGGGGTGCACGGCAATCCGCTCGATCTGATGCCCAACTTCGACCGGACCGCCTCAGAAGGCACCCACTTCGCCCAGGCAATTACTTGTCAGCCTGTCTGCGGCCCGGCCCGTTCCTGCCTTCAGACGGGGATGTATGCCACCGAGACCGGCGTGTTCAAAAATGGGATCCCCCTGCGGGAAGACGATGTCACCCTGGCCAAACTGTTCAAAGAGGCAGGATACCGCACCGGCTATATCGGCAAATGGCACTTAGGCGGCATGGACCCCGGGTTTACCGGCGGCCAGCCCCCCGTCCCCGAACCGCGGCGGGGCGGGTACGACTACTGGCTCGCCGCGGACCTCTTAGAGTTCGTCTCCGACGCGTACAGCACCACCCTCTTCGATAACGACAACAACCCGGTGCGGCTTCCCGGCTACCGGGTCGATGCCGTAACCGACGCGGCCATCCGGTATATCGACAACAACAAGGACCACCCCTTCTTCCTGTTCCTCTCCCACTTGGAACCGCATTTTCAAAACAGCACCGACGATTACCCCGCACCGGACGGCTACGCGGAGAAGTACACCGGCAGGTGGACCCCGCCCGACCTGGCCACCTTGATCGGTACGGCCCCGGGACACTTAGGCGGCTACTACGGGATGGTAAAACGGCTCGATGAGGCGTTCGGCAGGCTCGTGGATGCGCTGAAAAGTCTCGACCTGCTCGAGAACACGATCGTACTGTTTACCTCGGACCACGGCTGCCACTTCCGCACCCGAAATCAACAGCTCGAAGAGGGCTGTTACGATGACTACAAGCGCTCCTGTCACGAGAGTGCGGTGCGAATTCCCGCGGCAGCGTACGGTCCTGGGTTTACCGGCGGGGGCAGAGTAAACAGCCTGGTAAGCCTCTTGGATTTCCCCCCCACCCTCTTGGATGCGGCAGGGATTAGCCCGCCGGAACAGATGCAGGGGCAAAGCCTCATGCCGATTCTTAGGCGGGAGACCGACAAAGTCCAGGATGAGGTGTTTATAC
>CAZQKT010000086.1:0-15742 GCA_964594055.1 uncultured Spirochaetales bacterium | reverse complement strand
GGCGAGACCGCCTGGCCCGGTATGCGGTGCACCATAAGTGATGACGGCTGGATGGGGATTGCTCCTGCAAACCAGAGGATCACCATGCGCAGTCTCGATTTCTGGCGGTGCGAGAACGGCCTCCTTCGGGAAAACTGGGTCTTGGTCGACCTGCTCCATGTCTACCACCAGATTGGTGTGGACGTGTTCAGCCGGATGCGGGAGTATACCGTGGAACGGCAGGCAAAACGGCCCGAGATCTGAACCGCTTTTCACAGGCAGAAACTGAGAACAGAACCGTATCCCCATACTTCGCACCACAAGAATGAGTACAAACCGGAACGCCTTAGGAGACTACAAGTGAATACTGCAAAAAGAAGAAAAAACAAAGACTGCGTGTGGAATTTTATACAAGCGCTGGATGCTGTTACAAATGCGGGCCCGGCCGAAGGACCGGTCTCGAAGTTTCAGAATGTGCTGGAAGAATACTGTTTGGATGATGTTTTGTGGGAGATATTCCATCCCTTCAACACACTCCGAGGATGTGAGGCTGCCGCCCGTGATTTTTGGGCCGGTCTCGCCCGGGCCGTGCCGGACATGGAGCGGCGGCCCGATATCTTTGCAGGCGATGTATACAAAGATGAGTACTGGGTCACCTGTCTGGGCCACCTCTGTGGGATTTTTGAAAAAAGCTGGCTGGGCATTCCTCCGACCGGCCGTGTTGTGTATCTCCGTATCGGAGAGTTTTACAAGGTAGAAAACGAGAAGATCGTTAAGGCCCATGTGCTCCTCGATATTCCCGATTTGATGCGGCAGGCCGGGGTCTATCCGTTCAGGCCGATGCCGGCCGCACCGGGGACGGCCCCGGGGCCGAAAAAACACAACGGCTTAAGGCTTGGTGATGATGGTCCCGATCAGAAGACCCTAAATACGGTATTGAGCATGCATAAAGCACTGCACGACTTCGACGGGAAGGACCTCGCAAGCATGCAGCACAGTAAGTGCTGGAGTGAGCATTTTCTCTACTACGCCCCGGCCGGAATCGGGACGACGCGGGGGATGGACCAGTTCAGAGCGTATCATCAAAAACCGTTTCTGGTCTCATTTCCCGACCGGTATGGACGGGACCATTATGTCCGCATAAGCGACGGTCCGGTCGCCTGCACATCCCACTGGGGGACCCTTACGGCAACGCATACCGGGTCGGGCTGGCTGGGACTGCCCGCAACGGGAACGAAACTCGAGATGCGGGTTGCCGACTGGTACTGCGCCGACGATCGTGGTCTTCTCCACGAGAACTGGCTCATGATGGATATCCTCGATATTTGCATGCAGATGGGCTACGATGTGCTCGGAGATTCCTCTATAAGGTAAAAACAGGATTTTTTTTGTATTTTTTTGTTGCTTCTTTTTTAATAAGGGTCTATAATAGACCAGAGACCAATAATGGAGGGTAGAAATGGCTACAAATAATTCGGCAATGAAGCTCAATGCGTTAGATCAACAATCGATCGAGCGCATCCATCATGCAGCCTTGCGGGTACTCGAAGAGACCGGAATCCAGGTCCTGTCAAAAGAGGGCCGGAAAATCATGGAAGATGCGGGGTGCAAAGTCCATGACAACGACATCGTCACCATTCCGTCGAAGCTGGTTGAAAAGGCACTCACATCGGCACCAAGGTCGATTACACTTTACGACAGATATGGAAAAGAAGAGTGCGTTCTAGAAGGATGGAACAACAACTACGGTACCGGTTCGGACTGTCCCTTTATCTACGACAGGAAAACCGGTGAGCGTAGAAATTGTAGATATGAGGACATTGCAGGCGGGGCGAAGATAATCGATTACCTCGAAAACTTTAACTTCATCATGCCGATCGGGATTATATCGGACCGGCCGACCCATGTCGCTGATGTGCACGAGGTAGACGCCTGTTTAAGCAATACGAGAAAACCGGTTGTGTTCACAGCACACAACCGGGAGACCTATCGGGCCTCTATTGATCTTGCCGCACTCGTCGTCGGGGGGATGAAAAAGCTGCAGGAGAAACCGATTATCGGACTGTACACCGAACCGATCTCTCCGCTTCGTCATACAACAGAAGTAACGGACAAACTGATCGTATCGGCCGAGCTCGGCATTCCGGTCGTCTTTACTCCCTGTCCGCTGATGGGAGCGACCGCTCCGGCCACGAAAGCGGGAATTGTCGTGCAGAGCAGTGCGGAGTGTTTGAGCGGTCTCGTGGTAAATCAGCTTGTTAATCCGGGTTCTCCGGTAATCTTCGGCGGGGTGATCAACAGTTTCGATATGGCCACCACCATCGACCCCTACGGGTCCCCGGAACTGCGGCTCCTCTGTGCGGCCATGACCGATATGGCCCACTATTACAATCTGCCTATGTTCGGCACTGCCGGCTGCAGCGACGCGAAAACAATTGATTCACAGACGGGCTCGGAGAGCGGGATGTCTATCCTCATCTCAACGTTGAACGGGCAGAATCTCATCCACGATATCGGCTATCTCGATTCCGGTCTGCTTACATCCTACGATCATTTCGTACTCGCTAATGAACTCATTGCCCAGGCAAAGTTCATTGCGAAGGGAATCAATGTCAGCGACGAAACACTCGCCGTCAAAGAGATAGACAAGGTTGCCAATAAGACGAACTATATTGAATCAGAGTACACGTATCAATTTTTTAGAGAAGAGTTCTACTTCCCCAAACTTGCAGAGCGGGACAATTTTGTGAATTGGGAAGAGAAGGGAAAACTCCGTCAGGACAAAATAATCTCCCAAAAAGTTGACCATATCTTAGAGACATATAGTCCGGAACCACTGCCTCAAGGGGTCGTCAAAGAGATGAGTAAAGTACTCGAAGGTATCGGGGCAAAGAAGACTGCATAGCAGGGTTGACCGGTACGGCATCGACAAAGAAAAGATTTTCTTGTATATCTATGGCGTACCTGGGAAAAGCATTTTTTCCAGGCACGTAAAGGTCCTTGTATGGAAGTAGCAAGTGTATCGCAAAGCGCCTATGAATACATCAAACGGAAAATCCTCTCCGGTGAGTATAAACCGGGGGAGAAGCTCGAGGAGCGGCGGATCGCCGAAGAGCTCAACATCTCTCGTCCTCCCATGCGGGAGGCGTTCCGCTCCCTCGAGCACAATCATCTGATCGTCAACAATCCGCGCCGGGGCAACTTCGTCACCCAAACCTCTGTAGAGCAGTTTACCGACCTCTACGAGGCGCGTCTGCTTGCGGAATCGGGGGCAATCGATATTCTCGAAAAGAAAAACATCCGGGAAATACCGGAAATCAACCAGACCTTAGTGGAATCCCCCGAAAACGTGCTCTCCACCGAGAAACCACTCGAAGAACAGGTGGAGATCATTTTCAAACTCAACGATTTTCACAACAAGATCGTCGACGCGACCCGCAACGGATGGCTTAAGAGTTTCTATCATTCCATCACCCTGAGCGTGTGCCGGTATACCTTTTTCTACCGTACGGAAATCAAGTATACAGTCAAAGACCACGACGAAATCTACCGGGCAATACGGGAAGGCCGGTATGCAGATGCCAAAAAACTTGTGGAAACCCACGTAGAACAGTACACGAGGCCCCCTTATATCGATCTGATCGAGCAGTATTCGCGGTAGGAAATTAGGAGGGTATTCGTGTCGATGCTATTCACTGTTTACCCTGTGTTGATAAGAGGAGCTACCGCCCGGGGGTTCCCATGAAAGGGATGATAAATTCGGAAGTGGATACACTGACCGAGGTGATAAAAATCGTACCGGAGTATCTCGATTACTGGGCAAGGCGGGAGGGAATTACGGTCGTCGGCACGGGAGACATCACCCATCCGGGGTGGCTCGAGGAGCTCAAAGAGAAAGTGACCGTAGGCGTTACCTATCGCGTAGCCCAAGCTTGCAGACAGGGAAGACCCTGAAGAGAGGCCCATTGGAGATTTCGTTAGAGGTGCGATCCCCCGCCCCGTATCCGCTTCCGTAAGAAATGGGTCCGTTTGTTCAGCGGTTTGGCCAAAAGGCGGCGGATAAGATCCAGTTCGGCCTGTTCGTTTTCGTGTTTGAGCGCATCGAGCTTATTTTCCCGGCTTGTTTTCTTTTTCATGCAATGTCTTCTCTAATGTTCCTATAACGGCCCGGTCTTTTTCTCTGCCCAGCGCTTTTTTGCTCATGATTATCTTTTTCAGATCGGCAACCTGTAGTTTATACCCTTCAAAATCAACCTGCGCTGAATCGGAGCGGAGTGATTCGAATGATTTTATCCCGTGGATCGCCGTCATGAAGTCGATTTGAACCCCCCGGTCATCGTTTACGACTCTATATAGGCTAGAAACCGGGTAGTACGGGCGTAGAATAATGCACTGTAACTCATCTGCGAACGATTTTAGTTTTTTCATATTCCTATGTGTTTCCCGAAACATAAAATCGATGTCCAGGGTTGTAACCGGGGCCCCTTGAATGGCCGCAGCTGCGTTACCAATCATGATCGCTTCGAGTTTTACATCGTTGAGTGCTTTCGCGATATCGGTAAGCAGGGGTTTTGCGTCCACGTATCAAGTATAGATTCTATTTCCGTATAAATCAACATTTTCAGTAACTTGAATATTTTTGGTTTTTTTGTAAATTTTCCCTTGTCAATTTAGGAATCATGCTTTACTCTATCTAAGAGAGGGTCATTATTATGCAAGACGGGGATGAAAGGTCCCTTTTTGATAAAAAGCTGGCTGCTTTTTTTATTATCTCATCTGGTCTATTAAAGACCAAATCCACAATACATTGCAAAGGAGGAGTGAATGACCACGAGTAATCAAACTGTTTACAGGTCTCCCCAGTTCCAAATGCTTTCGAACGAAGAACGGGACATGATTTATTCAGCCGCGCTCGAGGTATTGGAACGGACCGGAGTCAGGATCGAACGAAAAGAAGCTCTTGATTTATTAGGTGGTGCGGGAGCGAGAATACACGGTAATATCGCCCGCATTCCTTCCTATATTGTCGAGGAGGCCATTCGTTCGGCACCGAGAAAGATCCTGATGCACGATCGCAACGGTAACCCGGCCATGCGGTTGGAGGATTCCCACTTTTACTTCGGGGAAGGTTCGGACCTCCCCCACATACTCGACACCTACACCGGGGAGTACCGCCGTTTTACAAAAAAAGACGTCGGACAGGCTGCAAAAGTGACCGATGCATTACCGGAGATGGATTTCCTCATGTCTTTGGGACTTATCTGGGACGAGCCGGTACATCTTACCGATCTCTACCAGTTTCAGGAGATGCTTTTCAACTCCACGAAACCGATCGTCTTTACCTCACACGATAAACGGGGAAACAAGGACATAATCGATATGGGGGCGATCGTTGCAGGAAGTTTGGAAGCGCTCCAAGAGAAACCGTTTATTATCCACTATATCGAACCGATCAGTCCTTTAGTCGGTTCGAAAGAATCAATGGACAAGCTGCTGTTGAGTTCAGAGAACATGATCCCCACCCTCTACACGCCCACCATCTCGGCCGGCTCGACTGCACCGGGAACGCTGGCGGGAACAATCGTCCAGGCTTTGGCCGAATGCTTGAGTGGTGTGACCATTGCCCAGCTCAACCGGAAAGGGGCCCCCATGATCATCGGCGGTGTTATCGGGGCCATGGATATGCAGACAACCCAGTTTATCTACGGAGGGCCTGATTTCCATTTGATGTGTGCGGGTATGAACGAAATGGCCCATTATGTCGGTCTTCCGGTCTACGGTACTGCAGGATGCACCGACTCGAAAGTGGTAGACGAACAAGCGGCAATCGAATCGTATTTTTCCATCGCCCTCCAGGCAATGAGCGGAGGCAATCTGATCCACGATGTGGGGTACACCGGGTCCGGGCTTATCGGCAACTTCGATATGCTGACTATGGCAAACGAGATTATCGGCATGGTGCGGCGCATCATGCAGGGGGTCAACACGGATGAGGACCACCGGGCGGTCGATGTGATCTGTAAAGTCGGTCCTAAGGGGAACTTCCTGCAGGAGAAACACACTATGGACTATTTTAGGTCGGAACATTGGTACCCGGAACTACTCGACCGGCGGAACTTCGAAAAGTGGTCCGGCGACGGGTCCAAGGACATGGGACAGCGGATAAACGAGAAGACCCGCTCAATTCTCGAAGAGTACGAACCGGAACCGCTCGAGGAGGCCAAGGTCAAAGAGATTCTGGCGCTCATCGAATCGGAAGACAAAAAGAGAAAGGTCGAGTAGATAAGGAGGCACAGAATGCGAGCAAACAGAGCAAATGTTACCGAACAAAACACATTACGGTTTCAGGTCCTCTCTGAGAGCGAGGTAAAACAAATCCACGCCTCCAGTATGGAGGTGCTGGGGCGGTCCGGGGTTTTTATCGAATCTCAGGAGGCCCTCAACATGCTGGAAGAGGGAGGCTGTAAAGTAAAGGACGGGATAGCAAAAATCCCCCCCGGACTATGCGAATGGGCAGTCGATTCCGCACCCAGCCATTTTCTCCTCTTCGATCGAAGCCAGAAAAAGCCCCTCGATATCGGCGGACACAATTCATACTTCGGCATGGGGCCGACTCTTCTCTACATGCTCGACCCCGAAACCGGAGAACGGAGAAAGTTCCGGAAATCGGACACGGCATTGGCTGCCAAGGTGGCCGACGCGCTCCCCAATGTAGAATGGGTAATGGGATACGGTACCTTGAGTGACGTCAATCCCGATTATGCCGACCGGCACGAGTTCGAAGCGATGATGAGTAATACCTCCAAACCGCTTGTCATCTGGAGTGACACACCCGAAGGGGTCCGCGATGCGATCAAGATGGCCGCATCTGCAGTGGGAGGTGAAAAGAAGTTTTTGGAAGCCCCGTTTCTCGCTTCCTATTCAGAGCCTATCTCTCCGTTCGTGCAGAACAAAATGGCTGTGGAAAAACTGCTTCTTACGGCGGATTACGGAATCCCGACGATCCACACCCCCATCCCCCAGACCGGGGCAAGTGCACCCATTACCTTAGCCGGTGAACTGGTCTCCACCAATGCGGAGAACCTCGCTTCCATCGTTATCTCGCAGCTGCGTAAACCGGGCTTTCCCATCATCATGGGCGGGGTCATCGGGACAATGGACATGCTCCAGGCCCAGCTCGCCTACGGGGCCCCGGAGATGCAGCTCATGCTCGCTGCTACCATGGATATCGCCCACTACTACGGTATTCCCACCTGGGGTACGGCAGGCTGTACCGATTCCAAACTGGTCGATCAGCAGGCCGCAATCGAGGCAACACAGTCGGTCCTCTGTTCCGCCTTGAGCGGGGCAAATCTGGTCCACGATACCGGCTACATGGGCTCCGGAACAATAGGGGCCTTAGAGATGCTCGTTTTGGTAAACGAAATCATAGGGTATGCAAAACACATCACCAACGGCATTCGAGTCGATGAGGACACCTTAGCTGTAGATGTGATCAATGAAGTAGGACCCGGTGGTGAATACCTGACTACCAAACACACCTTCAAACATTTCCGTGAACAGCTCTATCCGCAGTCGCTTATGGACCGGCAGATGCGCGATAAATGGCAGGCCGGCGGGTCGAAGACCATGCGGGAGCGGCTCCACGAGAAGGTGCAGGACATCCTTAAAAACCATCAGCCGGAACCGCTTCCCCAGGAAGCGCTGGATACCATTAAAGAAGTGATGGGCCGGTATAAGGACAAATAAAGAAGGAGGGAAGAGACGATGCTGATCATTGGTGAGCTCATTAACTCGACACGAAAAGAGGTAAAGGAGGCCCTTCAGAACCAAGACGAGAAGACCATCCGCCGGCTTGCCCGGGAGCAGGTCGAAGCCGGTGCGGATGTTCTCGATGTCAATACAGCAACCAGCCGTAAACAGGAGATCGAACATCTCGAGTGGGTAATTGACCTCATCTACGATGAGGTCGGAGAAGATACACGGCTGGTAATAGACAGCCCCAATCCCGAAGCCATCTCCCGCGGTCTCGAACGGGCCAAGGCACGTCCCCTCGTTAACTCCATAAACAATAAAGCGGAGACAACGGATACGCTGATTCCCCTGTTAAAGAAACATGATGCCGAGTTTATCGGTCTGACCATGGGAGCACAGGGAATGCCGAAAACGGCGGACGACAGGCTGAGGGAAGCGGAGCAGCTTATAGAAACAATTACAAGAGAAGGGCTGAAACCGGAACGGATGTATATCGACACTCTGGTTATGACCGTAGGAAGTAACCAGGAACAGGCAGGATATGTAATTGAGACCGTGAGGGCGATCAAAGAGCGGTGGGGAAAAGAGGGAGTAAAAACCTCGGTCGGACTGAGCAATGTTTCTCATGGACTCCCCAAACGGACCCTTGTAAACCGGGCATTCTTGGCCATGCTCCTTCAGGCAGGACTTGATGCCGCACTCATCGATCCTCTGGATGGGGGAATGATAGATGCACTGAGGGCTTCGGAGGCTATCTTGGGAATTGATGCGAGTTGTCTCAATTACATAAAACACATGAGGAAACGAGGTTATTGAAGGAGGAAATATGAGCGTTTTAGAGGATTTAAACAAAAGCATCATCGAAATGGATGTGGAAAAAGCAGAGGAGCTGACACAAAAAGCCCTCGATGAGGGATTGGAAGCTGAGAAGATCTTGAATGAATCACTCGTTCCGGCAATGGACTTTGTCGGTGAACAGTATGAAAATGGTAAACGGTTTGTCCCGGAGATGCTGTTGTCTGCGAAAGCGATGAAATCGTCAATGGAGCTATTACGGCCTAAGCTTACTGCATCCGGAGTGGAACCGAAAGGCCGGGTAGTCATCGGTACGGTAGAAGGCGACCTGCACGATATCGGACAGAACCTTGTTGCTATGATGCTCGAAGGCGCAGGTTTCGAGGTACACAATGTAGGGACTGAGACCACCGCAGAAGAGTTCGTTCAGGCAGCTACCGACAGTAAGGCCACTATCGTCGGGCTTTCCGCTCTTCTTACCACGACCATGACCCATATGCCGGAAGTAATAAAAGCCCTCCAGGAAGCAGGCTTGAGGGAGAAGGTAAAAGTGCTTATCGGCGGTGCCCCGGTGGATAAAGATTTCTGTGAAGAAATCGGAGCAGACCGCTACGCTTCAGATGCAAGCACTGCGGTGAGAGCAGCGAACGAGGTCATTAAATAGTACACTCCTGACTGGACCGCTTCGGAGCGTGCCCGAAGCGGTCCTTCATATACTGTAAAGCAGCGGAGAAGCGGAGAGAAAAAATTTCGACTAATACCCATACGATAACGGTTTATCCCGGTGAGCTGGTTTTCGAGGCGGAGCAGGGAAAAAATCTGTTCTCTTTTTTAGCGGAGAAAGGATATTCCATCCCCAACGCCTGCGGCGGCATGGGGACCTGCGGCAAATGCCGTGTTATCATCTACGATGGAATCAAACCGGCAACGGAGTCGGAGGAAGCGCATCTTTCCGCCCGGGAGCGGAAAAACGGCTGGCGTCTGTGCTGCAGACAGAAGATCGACCGGGACATCACCCTCCGCGTTTTCGAACGGGACGAGATTAGCACTGCCAAAGAAGAGCTCAAGTACGAATTACGGATCAAACTCGACCCGGGTATGAGCAAGACGTACCGGAAGCTTCCCACACCGGGTCATGAAGACCAGCGGGCCGACACACTCCGCATCCAAGACGAGTTTTGTCATAAGCAGGCGGATTTTTCTCTTCAGGCATTGCGGAAACTCCCCCATGTATTGCGTGAGAGCGATTTTGCGGTCACCGTGACCTGTGAGAACAGCCGCGTCCTCGATGTGGAGCCTGAGGACACCGGCGGTGCTCTGTACGGTATAGCCGTCGATATCGGGACAACCACCTTGGCCGGTTATTTGTTGGACCTCAAAACGGGTGATGAACTCGCCGTCAATTCCCGGATGAATCCCCAGCAGCGGCTCGGCGCGGACGTTATATCGCGGATAAAAAAAGTCCACGAAGAAGGGGAAGAAGGGGTACGTAAGCTTCAGAGGTCGGTCAAAGAGGGGATCGATGCGCTCATCACCCAGACCTGCACCCAGGCCGGCGTGGACCCTTCCTCGATCTACAAAGCCTCGTTTGTAGGCAATCCGACCATGCTCCATTTCCTGACTGCCGTCTCTCCTCGGAATATCGATCACAGCCCTTATATCCCCGTACTGCAGGAGGGTTTGCGGATACCCTGCGGGAAGCTCGGGCTCAACATGAATCCTGAAGCGACGTCGTACATTTTCCCCTCTATTTCCGGCTATGTCGGCGGGGATATAACGGCAGGGGTCCTTTTTACCGGGTTTCACAAACATAAAACCTTGAGTCTTTTGATCGATATCGGAACGAACGCGGAGATCGTCCTCGGCAACCGGGACAGTATGCTTGCCTGCTCTACACCTGCCGGACCGGCTTTTGAAGGTGCACGTATCAAGTACGGGATGAGTGCCGTCCCCGGAGCTATTTCGCATGTCTCGCTCGACGAAGATGGGGAGCGTGTTGGTTTGGAGGTGGTAGGCAATGAAGTTCCCTGGGGGATTTGTGGGTCGGGCCTCATCGACATGGTTGCTGAATTGCGGAGAGTCGGCATTATCGACAAACGGGGTACGTTACAGGAAGAAAGTAGTTCACCATTCGGACGGTACGTTGAAGAGGACGAGAACGGCCTGCTTCAGTTTCTCATTACCCGTGAATACCGCTCGATATTTCTTACCCAGCAGGATATCCGGGAGCTGCAGTTGGCCAAAGGGGCCATTCGGGCGGGGATCGATATCGTGCTGCAAGAGTGGGGCGCGGAACTGGAGGACGTTGGCGCGGTGTATCTGGCAGGCGCATTCGGTAATTATGTGCGGCGGGAAAGCCTGCTGCAGTTGGGGATGCTGCCGCCGTTCCGCCCTCCGATCGTAAGGACTGTCGGAAACGCTGCCGGTCAGGGTGCGAAGATCGCCCTCTTAAATCGTCAAAAATGGGCCGAAGTAAAACGTTTGACCCGGAATGTGCGCTACTTCGAGCTTTCCTATCACAAGGGATTTGGGGACGCTTTCATGGATGGCATGCTCTTCCCCGAAGGGCCCCGATTCTAAGCAGCAGTTTTCTAAGTGACTTATTTCCAGGAAGCCGCCATCCGGTCGAGTTCATTGCAGAACGCCTCGGAGAGCAGTTCGGGTTCGTAATCAATCGTCGCTTGGGTCTGCTCGACCAGCCGTTCGTTAAACCGTCTACCTCCCCGTTCCAGCCATGTATCGTAGAGGCTCCGATCGAAGAGGTTCGAATACCACACCTCGCGGTAATGATCGAGGGTGTGTTTCTGTTCCATAAAATGGCCGCCCGGTCCGACCGAATGGATAATTTCCAAGGCAAGTGTATCGTCATTGATCGGGATCCCATGCATGTAGTGCTTTATCATCTCTAATATCTCACTGACCAGCACCATAAACGCGGGAGAGACCATGGACCCGTGGTCTAAGAGTCCTGAGTCATGAATCATATTGGCCCCGCTCAATGACGAAGAGAAACAGGAGTAGGTCGCCTCGGCCGCGGCCTGAGAGTCGGGAAGTTTAGAATCGGAACACCCGGCGGTACCGAAACAGGGGAGACGGTAGTAGTGGGCGAGACTTGCCATGGCGGCGGACATCAAACTCATCTCGGGTGCACCGTAGGAGAAAATCGTGGTCCGCATATCCATAACGGTCGGAAATCCGCCGTAGATAATCGGCGCTCCCTGGCGGACCGTTTGGGCCAGTACAATCCCGGTAAGTGATTCGGCAGAGGCCTCTACGATTGTCCCCGCGAGTGTGGAAGGGGCCGTGCTCCCGGATTGGGGAGCGGAAAAACAGATCTGGGGTATTCCATTTTGCGCACAAAAGATAATTTTCTCCACGGCATCATTGGAGAAAAGCATCGGAGAAATCGGATCGATCAGGATGGCAACATTCGGCGAATGACGGAACCTTTTTTCATTACCGGCAAGGAGGGTCACCATTTCGTAGATGTCCTGAAGGCTGTTTATGTCCTTACAGCTTACAACAATCGGTTTTTGGGTGTATTTCAACGCTTCTTTGAGGACGACCCGGTCTGCGATGTGTGCGGGTACATCCTTGGCGAGACCGAAGGTCAACCCCCAGTGGTAGTTGGGAAGGGCGTCCAAAACGGTCGCGGTAGTTCGTACATCTTCCAGTACAAATGATCTTCGTTCCGCGGTAAAGGGGACGAGAAAATCCATACAGTCGAGGGTGGGGCCGAACCAGCTGCGGTCCCGCTCGAGTATGACCGAACGGTCTCCGTTTCGTTTTCCCAGCACGACCCGCGACGGGGCTTTTCGAACGGCCTCCTCGACCAGCCAGGCCGGAATATGCACCCGGTTACCGTCGACACTGGCACCTGCACTGTCGAGAAACTCCAGCGCTTCAGGATGGTTTATCCGTACTCCGGTCCGCTCCATCAGTTCGAGGGTTGCATCATGGATTTCTTCGAGGTTGTCATGGGAGATGACATTGAGCCTCGGTTTCAGGTTAACATCGGGACGATAATCGGCCATAAACTCCCTCCTCGATGAGAGAATCGTTACTGAGATGTAGTAATAATAGACTGTAATGCATGGACTGTATGCAGAAGGTAGCGGAGGAAAAAAATATTCGGTCCAGTTTCGCAGCTGCAATGAAACTACAAGATTCCAACAACCTTACCTTATATTCGAATTGTCGCATATGTGTATTTTAATGTCAATAAAAAAATGATTACGGTGTTCCTGTTGTCTTATTGGATTTAAGATAATTATTACGATAACCAAAAATACGTCGCTTTTAAACCTCGACTTTGGCATGAAACTTGCGCATTTTATTATACGGAGGAATTCTCGCTTTCGCCTTCAAAGACCATGCGATACGGGCCGTACGATTCGCACTTGAAGTACAGACACTGGTTCCGGTTTTTTGTGCCGACCCGCGGAATCCGATTACAGATGATATCCGGGTGCGGATTGGTATCGACCTCGGAAATGTCAAGTATAACGAGGATACAGGAAGAATCGTCTCCGATACCATTAATTTCGCGGCACATGTTGAAAAGCAATTTACCCCGCCCGATGGAGTTTCGTTATCGGAAGCGGTGTTCGATCAGCGGTCTGAAAAGCTTAAAAAGATTTTCTGCAATAACGGTACATTCGAAGAGAGAACTGTCTATTACATCTGTGCTCCCCGGTTTTCTTATGAAGAGGAATGATCGGATATGAATAGTACAGTAAAAGAAAAATTATTGAAAACAGTCTTTAAGGTATCCTTAAACGATGTAAAGATTCGTTCGAGTGATTATGTTTTTAGATTCGACGGACTGCAGTTTGCCGTTTTCCTCACCAATATAAAAAATGAATTCGTTGTTGATAAAATAGCCCAAAAAATCTATGAAAGCATCACCATTCCGCTCAATTTCAAAGGAAACAATATAATAAAATGAAGCTTACAGGCGTCTAGAATTAGAGAGTGCAGCCTACAGAGCGCTGGTATCTGAAAAACCTTCCAGCCAAGGTCCTCAAAGTCGATCAGACATTTGTAAATGAGATCGAAACAAACAATAACGAACGTGAGTTTTTGAAGGATATTGTTCACATGGCCAAAATCAGAGGAAAGGAAGCTCTCATCGAAGGAGTTGAAAACAGTGCACAGGCGTATATCCTTATCGGGATGGGCTGTAATAAGCTCCAGGGATACAATTTCAGCAAACCGTTGGATGCAGAAGCTTTCGAAGCTCTACTCGAGAGCGGGATAAATGTTTATTTGATGTATTGACATCAAATAAAATATTTTTTATGATGCTAATATGAGAACAACATTGACGATTGATGATAATCTATATCGACTTATCAGAGATCTCTCCCGCCGTGAAGGGAAGACTTTCAAACAGGCGGTAAATGATCTCCTTCGAAGGGGCTTATCGGAAGAAAAGAAGCCGGAGAAACCGGAACCGTTTCGGGTGGAGGCGAAGCACTGCGGGTTTCAGCCCGGGGTCGATATAGCCAGGCTCAACCAGATTTCTGATGATATCGAAAGCGAGGGGCATGTCCAGTGATTGTTCCGGATATCAATCTGCTCGTCTACGCCTATAACGCAGATGCACCTCTGCACGAGAAGGCGAAAACCTGGTGGGAAAACACGCTAAATGATCCTATGGAGGTGGTCGGTTTCCCCTGGGCCGTGATTCTGGGTTTTATCAGGATCATGACCCATCCTATGATTCTCGTATCCCCTCTCTACCCCGGTGAGGCGGTGCATCATACCTTTACCTGGCTCGTACGTACCAATGTTGAACCGCTGCTACCGGGAGAAAGGCATCTCGAGATATTCCAAAGCCTCGTACGTGATACCGGCTGCGCCGGTTCACTTACCACAGACCTGCACATTGCGGCCCTGGCCATGGAATATCGGGCAACAGTTTGCACCAACGACACCGACTTTACACGTTTCAGCGGGCTTCGTCTGAGAAATCCCCTATTATAAAATCTAATTTCCCTGCGCAGATCCCTCTCCTTCTCTTCTCACGATCAAGACCACCGGAGATGCTGCCAAGGCAAGCTCTCCGGAGTGTACATCATTCCCGGCCCCTGTTTGAAAGGGGTGGCCAATTCCTTCTTCTCATAGGTAAACAGCATGAGCGGGGTTTCGAAAGAGGCATATCCGAGAGGCAACCGATATTTAGCACCCGGTATTTAGGAATAAAAAGGCCCTTCCAAATGGAAGGGCCAAGGGTGGGTGAGGTGTGGTGGTTTTTATTAGCTGAGTGAATCGTCAATGATATATACGATTCTGTTTTCAGTTGGAATAGCTTCTTCGACGGAAACAGAATCATTAAGCACTATAGTATCATCTTCTACTGAAACTGTTATCTTTTCTCCGTCCGAGGTACCGAACCAATCGATGAATTCGATTGGGATTTGTGCAGCCAATCCGGATGTTACATGTCGCTTGAATACAGATTCGAGTTCCTTTTCGGATAAATCTTCAGCATTCATATCCTCTAAGACCTCGTTTTTCGGAGCAAAGAAGGCAACATTTTTTTTATCGTTGATGAAATCATCGAGCTCCGACCCGAAAATATCAAATGCTCGTGATGTTTCTTCATGGGAATCGATCACATCGTTTACCGTTGCATATCGTCCTCCTCCTATAAGTTTGTGTTACCGTTAAATTCCTAATGAGTTTTTAAAATTGTATCCACACCATGTTAAGTTTTTGTTAAAACTCATTATCCGGGTTGCCGATTTGAAGCTGATTAGAGGCAGCCTGTCAGTCCGGTTACCGTGGACACCGGCGCTTCGGGACGGTTTACCCGTACTCCGGTCCGCTCCATCAGTTCGAGAGGATATGGATATTTGGTTCAGTTTTATTCCAACAACCTTACATAGAAGTGGCCGCGTGCGCATGCATGCGCGTGTTGACAAATCTCCGTGCTCAGTACTACACTGTAATTTATATTAGTAAAAGACAAATGTATAAGATAATACTTCGCAGAGAAAGAGGAGGTCCATTATGATAGGAACAACCGAAATTCTCATTATCGGGGGTGTTGTTGTTCTTTTATTCGGTGCAACGGCCATTCCTAAGTTTGCTAAATCAATTGGGAAGGCAAAAAAAGAATTCAACAAAGGATTAAAAGACGGGGAAGAAGAATCAACACCGGAAAACGATAACGAACCGCAAAACGAGCAAAAGGAAGAATAGGACC
>CAZQKT010000085.1:0-15890 GCA_964594055.1 uncultured Spirochaetales bacterium | reverse complement strand
AGCTATAATTCGCTTTACCGGATTATTGTAAAAACGTTAAAGCGGGAGAATATTCACCGGGTTCTTTTAAAAGTTGTCATCGGAACGGTTATTGCAGCCTGGATCGGCTGGTTTGTCAATCCGCACATTCTCGGTACGAGCAAGGGGCTTTTTGACGGGATGTTTTCCAGGGACGTATCTCTTCTCTACGGAAGAATAACCGAGACGGTCCCCCTGTTCTGGGTCCTGCTTCTGCTTATCGCTAGTAAGGCGTTTGGAAATACCGTTACCGTAGGCTCGGGGATGAGTGCCGGTTTTACCGGACCGGCCGTTATAATCGGCATGCTTTTAGGGACAGCGTTTGCGGCGTTGGTAGGCGTCGAGATGGGGACTGCTAATTATTTTGCCTTTATTGCGGCAGGATTTTCCGGGATGCTGGCAAGCAGTATGAACATTCCTCTGGCCGCTGCAGTCATTACAATAGAAAGTTTCGGACTGCAGTACGGATTTCCGGCAGGGGTTGCGGCGGTCATCGGATTTCAGGTAAACCGCCACAATACCATATACGATTTGGCAATAAGCAGCGGTCCGAAAGTATAACGCGTCACTAGTACTCCTTGTCCCAGCAGCGGAGCGCCTCTTTGTTTTTTAGACAGAGGTTACAGGAGATACAGTCTGCACTCTGTTTTGTACCTGTTTGAAATTTTTCGATTAGATCCGGTTCCCTGATCAAAGGGCGGCAGAGGGAAATCAAATCCGCTTTTCCCGTCTCGATTATCTCCGCCATTTTGGACAGTGTTCTGTATCCATGCACGGTAATGACCGGAATTGAAAGCTTTCGCTTAAACGCCTCGGTTTCCTTGAGAAAAAACCCTTCGTCATCGACTGTTTTCGGCTTTCGCATGTTGAATGCCTTTCGCATACCTCCGGATATTTCTATTCCGTCTAAACCCGCATCTTCGGCGATTGCAGCGGCTTCGAGCGAATCTTCCAGCGAAAGACCCCCAGGAAAACCGTCCCTGCAGGCGAGTTTCATCAATATGGGAAAATCCGGACCGAGCCGGTTTCGAATTCCTGCGATTATCTCCCGTACAAAGCGTGTTCTCTTTTCGATTGGTCCCCCAAATTTGTCCTGCCGGGTGTTGGTTTTGGGTGACAAGGTCTGGTTTAGAAAATACCCGTGGGCGGCGTGAAGCTGTACTCCGTCTGCCCCGGCTTTGTGGGCCCTCACTGCAGCTTCGATATAAGCGGATATCAGCGCTTCAGCTTCGCCTTCGGTAAACGGTCTTGCTTCAGGAACGTCTTCCCTGGCTGCCGGAGCGAGCAGTTCTTCCGGTGTCCCTTCGGGTCGACTTACCTGGGCCCCGCCGTGATTGATCTGGACCACTAATTTGGAGTTCCCTGCTCTATGAACAGTATCTGCCGCTTGTTGGAACAGGCTGATTTTCTCATCGGTATCGATTCCGATCATACCGGGGGACGCCCTTCCGTCTGCACGAACAAAAGCGTGTCCGGTGATGATAAGGCCGACCTCGTGCCGGGCGAGCTCACCGTAGAGATCAATCTCCTCCTGTGTGAGAGAGCCGGAACTGTCCGCCATATAGGCATTTGTAGCAGAGCGGACAAATCTGTTCGGCAGCTGCAGCGTTCCGATTGTAATTGGTATAAAAAGTGTGTTTTCCATAGAAGCCAGTATGCCATGAACGGAAAAATTTTTCTACGGAGAAAAATATATTACCAATTTAATAAGTTATTAGTATATTATGCATATGAGAAGTTTATTTGTTTTAGCAGTAGTAATGTTGTTGTTTGGCTGTATGAGTGATGATAACGGGGCTGAAGAACCGGCAAGCCCCCCGCAGGTGGAAGGTGACTCTACTTCCGAGCCGCCGCCGGGAGCAGAACAGGAGTTCTCGACCGATTTCAGCCGGCATACCGTTTCGTACGATGAGATTGTATCCGGCGGGCCGGCGAAAGATGGAATTCCCGCAATCGATGAACCATCGTACTGGTCTGTAGACGAGGCCGATGAAGTGCTTACCGCTCGTGAACCGGTCATCGTTGTTGATTTGGAGAAGCATACCCGTATCTACCCGCTTCAAATACTGATGTGGCATGAAATCGTCAATGATACGCTCGGGGAAAGACCGATTACGGTAACCTTCTGTCCTCTCTGTAATACGGGGATTGTATTCAGCCGCTCGTTCGAAGGTGATGTATTCGATTTTGGTACGACCGGGAGGCTTCGCCGAAGCAACCTCATCATGTATGACAGACAGACGGAGAGTTGGTGGCAGCAGGCAACCGGAGCCGCACTTGCCGGTATCCATGCCGGAAAGAGTCTCGATATGGTCCCTTCTCTTACGTTCTCCTGGAGTGATGCGAAAGAGAGGTACCCCGGAGCAACGGTCCTCTCTACGCAGACAGGGCATTCGAGACCGTACGGAAGCAATCCGTACCAAAGATACGATAATCCCGGCAATGAGCCGTTTCTGTATAAAGGGCCGAATCTGCCGTCCGTTCCTGATGAGTTTTCTCCGGTCGAACGGACAATTGTGGTAAAAACTGCTGATACTGAGCATATCATCCCGTACAGTGAGCTCCGGGAAAACCCGGTCAGAAATATTGCATCTGACGGACGGAAAATCGTTGTCTTGTGGAGCGGGGGGACCGCATCTGCCCTGGATACCGCAACGATCAGCGAAGGGAGGGATGTCGGATCGGCCAATGCATTTATAAGCAAAACCGCAGATCGCGATTTGACCTTTACTTTTACAGGCGGAAAAATTCTCGACGAACAAACCGGTAGTGTGTGGAACGGTTCCGCAACGGCCGTTTCCGGTCCTCTTGCCGGGAGACGGTTAAAACCGGCATTAGCAGTCCAGCACTTCTGGTTTTCCGCCCACGCGTTTACACAATAGCGGGGGATGGGTTTATACGTGTGCTAGTATAAAAGATAGGTTTCACCCTCGGTCCCGGATAAATCATAAATTTGATCATTCAATCATTTTTTTCCTTGACAAGTGCAACCGTGTGCATTAGAATTGGGTTAGCATGCAACCGTGTGCAGAGCATGAACTATGCAGGGTACTGTGAATGACAATTCGCGATCTGGCAAAAATAGCAGGGGTCAGCCACTCCACGGTATCGAGAAGCTTGAACGACAGCCCTCTCATCTCCGATTCTACGAAAAAGAGAATTCGCGAGTTAGCAAAAAAGTACCATTTCGAATTAAACGCCAGCGCACAGAGTTTGAGCACCAGGAAGACGGGAACAATCGGTATTATTTTTCCCGAACTGTATGAGGAGTATCGAAATTTGCAGTATCTTGGGCTTTTGTTAAATAACTTGCGTTACAGTCTCGAAAAAAACAATCTCGACAGTATTATTACCTTTCCCCGTAACCATTACACCCACCAGAGCAACATTGTCCGGATGATAAAACGGAGAAAAGTAGACGGCTTACTCATGGTTATTCCGGAAATCGAAGAACACGACTGGAACTTCATTCTCGAATCGGATATTCCCTTTGTTCTCCTTCATTTCAAACAGAAACACCGCTATAGCGAAGACATCGATTATCTGTATACGGACCATTTCAAGGGGGGATACTTTGCCACGGAACATCTGATAAAAGCGGGGCACACCAAAATACTCTGTCTAACGGACAAACACGATTTTGCGGAATACGAAGACCGGACTGCAGGGTATAGGCGGGCGTTATCGGATTACAACATCGAAGTAGACGAAAAACGGATATTTTCAGGAATCTGTACGTTTGAGTTCGGTTACAACGTTGTCAGGGAGAACAGGGAGGTGCTCAAAGACACCGATGCGATCTTCGCCCAGGCGGACTTAATGGCTTTAGGGGTTATTGAGGCACTTCGGCAGGAAGAGTATAAAGTCCCGCAGGATATTGCAGTAGTGGGATATGATGATATCGAATTGGGCACATTTCTTAAACCAACCTTAACAACCATTCACCAGCCCCGTGAGAAGCATGCTGTGTTGGCAATAGAGCGGCTGGTGGAATTGATCAATATGACAAATGTGGATGCCCGGATGCAGCTTACGGTAGAGCCGAAACTTATCATTCGGGAATCGTGCGGAACAGGGAAACAACAGGCATGTAGTGCCTGATATAAACGTTTTTTGGAGGTAATTTATGAAAAAGCTACTAGTACTGCTTTTAGCAGCGACCGTAGTTGCAGGTCTTGCCTTTGCCGGCGGAAGCCAGGAAGGTGAAGGAAAAGAAAAACCGCAAGTTGTCAATATCTTCGGCGCGTTCGTCGACGAAGATGCCAACCGTTTCGAAAAGAGCATGGTCCCGTTTGAGGAGGAGACCGGCATCGAGGTCGAATATGAAGGTTCGGCGGATTTTGAATCCCTGATAACGGTACGTACCGAGGGCGGAGACCCCCCCGATATTGCAGCATTTCCCCAGCCCGGCTTGATGGCGGACCTTACTCGCCGAGGCCATGTAATCGATTTAAACGATTGGTTTTCCCAAGACTATCTCGAAGGCCAATACAACGAAACCTGGCTGGACCTTGCTACCGTAGACGGAACGATGGCCGGTGTGTGGTACCGTGCAAGCCTAAAGAGCCTTGTATGGTATGCAGTACCTATCTTCGAGAAAGAAGGGTATGAAATACCGCAAACCTGGGACGAGATGCTCGCATTAAGCGATCAAATGGTAGCAGACGGTTACACCCCGTGGTCAATTACCATGGAAAGCTCCGGGGCAACAGGATGGGTCGCGACCGACTGGATGGAAGATATTATGCTCAGGACCCAGCCGCCGGAGAAATACGATGCCTGGGTACAAGGTGAATTGCCCTTTAATTCTTCTGAAGTGAAACGGGCCGCACAGATCATGGGTGAGATCTGGTTTAATAAAGACTACGTCCTTGGCGGGACTAACACTATTTTAACTGCACCGTTCGGCGATGGAATCGCCCCGATCGTGCAGGACCCGCCGCGGGCCCTCATGCATAGACAGGCCAACTTCATTCTCGCCTTCCTCCCCGACCCTGAAGCTGTCACAATCGGAGAGGAACTCGACTACTTTTATCTTCCTCCCATCGATGAAGAAGAGGGCAAACCGGTACTCGGTGCAGGAGACTGCATCAGTGCAATGGAGGAAAGTGAAGCTATCAAAGGGGTAATGAAATATCTGACCACAGGTCGATCTACGAAAGCATGGCTGCAGTCAGGCGGGTTTGTCTCTCCGCACAAAGATACCCCTCTCGACTGGTATCCCACAGATGCGGACCGCGGATACGCGGAAATCCTTCAGAATGCGGACACCTTCCGGTTCGATGCATCTGATCTCATGCCGGGCCAGGTGGGCGCAGGCTCTTTCTGGAAAGGAATGGTCGATTATGTGAGCGGAGAAGATTTGGACGAAGTGATGCAGCGAATCGATGAAAGCTGGCCTGAAGAATAGGTCCGGAAAAGATTTGCATTGCTTATAATAAAATTAAAGAGTACGGGCGGATAACTTGGTCCGCTCGTACCCTCTTCTATAAAAGGAGAGAGGTTTATGAAAGAAAAAACTGATCAAAACAGATTTATTTATCTATTGACCACGGCACCGGCGAGGGTCCTTGTCTCTCTGGTTGTCCCCATACTTACTTTTTTGGCCCTCTATTACAGTTTTCTGTTTATGCGGGATGCCGATGCCCCAAAACTGATTATCGGTATTGTAGCGCTGCTGGTAGGAGTCGGAGGCGTGTGGCTTCTCTTCGCAGCTACCAATAATCTCGTGGAGATCATGCCCATTCGGGTCCGGGACGCCCTTCGACCGTTTGTCTTCGTCGGACCTGCAGTTGCCGTTCTGCTGTTCTATATCGTATTTCCTGCGATACGGACAATTTGGATCAGCTTCTTGAACAGAACGTCTTCTGAGTTTGTCGGGTTAAAAAACTACGCATTCGTGTTCACCAATCCTGAGATGCTCATCATTTTGAGAAATACGCTTCTTTGGGTCTTGTTGGTTCCTGCAGCGGCCGTTGCATTTGGTCTTATCATTGCTGTCATGACGGACAGACTAAAAGAAGGGACCGAAAAGGTTGTTAAATCGCTTATCTTCCTCCCTATGGCGATTTCATTTGTCGGGGCAAGTGTTATTTGGCGATTTGTTTATTACTACCAACCGGCAGGATACGAACAGATAGGACTGCTCAATGCCGTTATAACTGCCTTCGGTGGAGAACCGGTCGCGTGGCTCATTATCCGTCCCTGGAATAATATTTTTCTATTAATAATTATGATCTGGCTGCAGACCGGGTTTTCCATGGTTATCCAGTCGGCAGCGGTAAAAGGGGTCCCCAAATCACTTTTGGAAGCTGCCCGGATCGACGGGGCGGGAGAGATCAGGGTGTTTTTCAATGTTATCATCCCTTATATCAAAGGGACGATACTCACCGTCTGGACGACAATTCTTTTCATGGTGTTGAAAATATTCGATATTGTATATGTCATGACGAGCGGAAACTACGAAACCGGCATTGTGGCCTCACGAATGTATAAGGAGGCGTTCATCTTTCGTAACTTTGGGCGGGGGAGTGCGCTGGCGGTGTTTCTCTTCATTGTCGTCATCCCGTTTCTTATCAGGAATGTTTCCCAAATGAGAGAGTCAAGGAGGTAGCGTCATGAGTGATATATCAAATAAAAACAGTTCCGCGCAGATGAAACAGCAGCCTCCGAATGTTGCCGCGCTGCGGGCTGCAAATACCGCCCGTAAAATTCCCATGCGGGCCATCCTTCTGGTACTTATTGCCGTCTGGACCCTTCCCACACTTGGTCTTCTGGTAAGTTCCTTCCGTACTCCGGAAGCGATCCAAAATACCGGATGGTGGACCGCTCTGTTGAATCCTTTCGAAGGAAACCAATGGACATTCAGCAACTATAAACAGGTGCTGTTTGCAGATTTCATGGGTATGGCGTTTTTCAACAGCCTTCTCGTCACGGTCCCTTCAACAGTCATTCCCATCACTATTGCAGCATTTGCTGCTTTTGCAATAGCGTGGATGGACTTTCCCTTCCGTGAGGGGTTGTTTGTCATTATTGTAGGACTTCTCGTTGTTCCACTGCAGATGGCGCTCATTCCTGTTCTGCGGATTTATACGGCGATTGATTTAAACGGGACGTTCCTCGGGATATGGCTTGCCCACACCGGTTTCGGTCTGCCCCTGGCGACGTATCTCCTCTACGGTTATATTTCGAGTATTCCCAAAGAGATTATCGAGTCATCTCACGCCGACGGGGCGACCCCGTGGATGCAGTTTACCCGGTTGATTCTCCCGCTTTCGATGCCTGCAATTGCATCGTTTGCGATATTTCAGTTCCTCTGGGTGTGGAATGACCTTCTTGTTGCACTGGTCTTCCTCGGGACAAAGAAAGAGCTTGCACTCGTGACGACCAGGCTGGCGGAGATGGTCGGTTCCCGCGGTCAGGACTGGCACGTACTTACTTCAGGTGCGTTTGTTACCATGATTATGCCCTTGATCATGTTCTTCTCTCTGCAGCGGTATTTTGTACGTGGTATGATGGCCGGATCTGTAAAAGGATAAAAAGAACTACGGTAAACCGCATCTCCTTTTAAACCGGTGACGTGTTATACAGCGCTTCACCGGTTGTACTTTTTCTGTTACCTGTACTTCTTGCAAAAATCGATTATTTTTACAACTGTTCGGAAGGGACTGTAAGGATGGAACTGAAAAATAATATTTCGACAACGACAGGGTGGGAAATCGAAGAGAACGTTTTTGAACCGCAACGGATCGTTACCACCGGTACCAATTACATGGTTGGAAACGGGTATCTCGGATACAGAGGAACGCATGCGGAGTGGGATGCTTCGCGATATGTTGCCTGTATCGTAACGGACACCTACGATATGGCGGACGGGAAATGGAGAGAGTTGTGTACTGTGCCGAACGGTCTTTTTGCCTCTCTTACCTGCACTGACTGCGGTAATGAGCAGATATCGGTTTTTACCGGTATTCCTGAGCAGTACTCCCGGAAACTGGACTTGCGGACAGGTATATATTCGCGTCATCTTACCTGGCGGGGGAGTACAGGGAGTGAAAGCGGTCGTGCCTCAAAGGTTGTTGCACTCCGGGTCAACCGATTTGCCTCATACGAAAACATCCATCTTTTGGTACAGCGCCTCGAGGTCGAAGCGGTTGAAGGGCCGACTGAGGTAATCCTTACTACAGGGATCGACGGTGAGGTGTGGTCCTTAAACGGGGACCATTTTACGGAGTACCGTCCATTCGAAGAGGACGGTCTCGTAGGAATGGAGACGGTGACGAGGGAGTTTGGCACTGTAATCGATGTGGTAACAGGATTTTCTTTTGAGCAGGGAGGAGGTACCCGGATTTCACTCTCCGGTCGGCGCCGGCGGGGCGGAAAGGACAGCAATAAAGAAAACTTCCGTGCTTTTGCCGTCCCACTTACTCCGGGCGAACCGACTGTCATTCTACAGTGTACTGCAATTTATACGAGTAACGATACCCATGGACCGAGGAAGGCGGCCGTTACTCTGGCAGGGCACGCACTCGAGCGGGGGTACCGGGCCCTCGAAGAGGCCCAGAAAAAGGAGTGGGAGAAGAAATGGGCCCTGTTCGATATCGAGATAGGGGGAGACCTCGAGTCGCAGACCGCATTACGGTTTAATCTGTATCATAACAGTATTGCCACACCGGCACATACCGACCATCTTCCCATCGGGGCACGAGGGCTTTCTTGTCAGGCGTATCAGGGGGCTGCCTTTTGGGACCAGGAAATCTTCAACCTGCCGATGTTTCTCTTTACAGCCCCAAATACAGCCCGGAACCTTTTGATCTACCGGTATAAAACGTTGGACGGAGCACGACAGAAGGCCCGAAACCTCGGTTTTAAAGGTGCCTTTTACGCCTGGATAAGTGGGAAGACCGGAAAAGAGCTCTGCCCGGCGTTTTTTTTCAAGGATGTGTTCACAGGCCGGCCGATCCATAACCATTTCAACGACTGGCAGATCCATATTTCGCCCGACATCGTGTATATGGTATGGAAGTATTACAAGGTTACCGATGATTGGGATTTTATCATCACCTATGGTGCCGAAATTGCCTTTGAAGTTGCCCGGTTCCTCTGGTCTCGGGTGCACTTTAAAGCTGATAAAAATCGGTTCGAAATAATCCGGGTACTCGGCCCGGATGAATATCACGAAAACGTCGACAATAATGCATTTACCAATTACCAAGCAAAATTCGCTCTCCACTATGCGATTGCAATCTATGAAGCAATGGCCCAAAACCATCCGGAAAAGCTCGAGCAGATTTGTGAAAAACTTGATCTTACACCAGAAGAGATACGAAACTGGAGAGAGCTGCGGGATGCTTTATATGTGCCGCACCCTGACCCCAAATCAGGATTGATCGAGCAGTTTGACGGTTATTTCGATCTCGAAGATATTACAGCAGCAGAGCTCGAAGAGCGAGTATTGGACAAAGAGGAGTACTGGGGATGGCCAAATGGCATCGCAGTAGAAACCCAGGTGATAAAACAGGCCGATGTCGTTCAGCTCTGCAATCTCCACGGCATATTTGAAAAAGAAACCGTCAAGGCAAACCTCGACTACTATGAACCGCGGACCCAACACGGCTCTTCTTTAAGCCCCTCAGCTTACGCTCTCGCCTGTACTGCGGTCGGCTATACCGAGCAGGCGTTCCGCTATTTTCTCAAATCATGTACCATAGATCTCTACGATACCAACAAACCGGTAAGCGGGGGTACGTTCATCGGAGGGCTGCACACAGCATCATGTGGCGCGGCTTGGCAGATGATTGTTTACGGGTTCATGGGCTTGCGGCCCGATGAGGAACTGCTCCGTTTCAGCCCTGCTTTACCGAAGCGATGGAAAGGGATTGCGTTTCATATCGTTTTTCGGGAGACCCGCCTCGCTATTTCCTGTACCAATACAACGCTTGAAATAAAAGCGTTACCTGGTAATGGTTCTTCGGTATATGTCGAAGTAGGCGGTGTACGGAAAGCAATCGGTCCGGGAAAACGTGCCGAATTTGCTCTATAGATCATTCCTTTTGCCAATGCGTTTGGCGCGGGAATTACCCCCACAATTAGAGAAAATTCAGCAAAACAGAATGCAAAAGAACTGAAACCGCTTGTGAAAGAAACGTTTGCTTCGTATACTTGGGTCAAAAAATAGCCATGGATAACCACGCTAAACTGAAGTTGATCAATTTCATCGCTATGGCCCAGCACGGGGTCCTCCTTCTCGTTTTCGGACCAATGGTCCCGGAGATAATGGAGACGTTTCACATCGGTGAATCAATGACCGGTCTCTTACTGAGCATGGGCGCTTTCGGATTTGCCGCCGGACCGGTATTCGCGGGAATGCTCATTGATAAGTCGGGATTAAAACGGGTATTCCTTATTGGGTTTGGTCTGGAAATCCTTTTTTTTCTAGTATTCGGGTTCGCACCTATTTTTGTCGTTGCTGCCGGTACCAATCTTTTTCTCCATTTTGCCTCTTCTTTTGTAGAAACATCTTGTAATGTCATGCCTACTGTTGTGGAAAACGATCATGCAAGCAGTTATATGAGTTTTGTACATTTTTTCTTCAGTGTCGGGGCCTTTATCTCTCCTTTCTTGGTAGGCCTGTTCATCAGTGCCACCGGTCTCTGGCAACCTGTTTTCTTGATTTTAGCAATTCCTACTGCTGTACTTTTGGTTTACATCTGTTTTCTTCCTTTTCCCAAAACTGTTCATGAAGTCGAGGTGCCGACCGGTTCTCTGAAAACGCTCTTTGAAACGCTCCGAGACAAGGTCGCCTTATTTGGCGCGCTGACCCTGTTGTTTTATGTCGGCGGGGAGGTGGGATTGTCTACCTGGATTGCCTACTATCTGAAAACCAAACTCGGATTTAATACGGTAACGGCAAGCAGTGCTGTTTCGATACTATGGATAGGAATAATGGTAGGAAGATTTTCCAACAGGTTCTTTACTCGAAAATTTTCGAGCAGGTTTCTTGTTACGACCACCGGACTTTCCGGCATGATTGCAGGTTTTTTACTCTTGGCACTGGAGTCGGTATTTGGGGTTTTCCCCTGTCTGTTTTTTATCGGACTTTGCATGGCGGGGATATTCCCTAATGTCATGGCGGAGATAAACTCCCGAAAGCCGGAACGGACGGGTACGGTTACCGGGGTGATGTCCTTAGGGGCCGGTTTGGGTGCGATGATATCCGGATGGCTCATGGGTGTTATCTCCGAACATGTTTCTATTACTATAGCGTTGACTGTTCCGGCCATTCTCATGGGTTTGCTCGTTATCAGCTATTGGCTTGCTCTAAAAATACCGAACGCTGCTTGCAACAAGGTTTGAGGCACTACACAGTCAATTCTCACTTATCCTTTTGTGTGTATCTATCGATAATAAAGAAATGATACATCCGGAAAGTAAAACCAAAGCATACTGGGACCTGTTTGTCCTTATCGTTACCATTTTTGCAGCGATTCTTGTCCCGCTCTCCGTTGTCTTTGCTCAGTATTTTGTACGGCTGTCGGTATTTGCTTCGTTTCTCATCTATGCCACGTTTATCACTGATACAATCCTCCGGTTCAACACCTCGTTTTCACGGCAAGGGAAAATCATAAGCGATAAGAAGCTTATTGCACAGGAGTATCTGAGACACTGGTTTACCATTGATCTACTAGCCGCACTCCCGATCGGCCTTATTTTGAGTGTCTCCTCTCTACCGAACGATAGTCTCATGCAGCTTCTTCGAATCCTTGTATTATTAAAACTATTTCGAATAGGAAATACTCTTCAGAGGATTGGCGGGGCTAATATCAATCCGGCCATTCTCCGGCTGTTTCTTCTTGTGTTCTGGATTCTCGTAGCTGCACACATCATCGCCTGCGGATGGATCCTTCTTTCTGGCATTGAACAAGGCGTGACACCCGTAACGAGATATATTCGGGCCTTCTATTGGACCATTACGACCCTTACCACGATCGGATACGGCGATATTACGCCTACGACCAACATCCAAACGTTGTATGTAATTTTCATAGAAATACTCGGTGCCGGTATGTACGGTTTGGTCATTGGTAATATCGCAAACCTTATTGCAAACATCGATATTGCCAAAACCCAATTCAAAGAAAAGCTGGATAAGGTAAACACCTTTTTGAAATACCGGAATATCCCTCAGGATATGCAGAAAAAGATTAACGATTACTACAACTATCTCTGGGACAGTCGGCGCGGATACGATGAATCTTCCGTTTTAGACGATCTCCCGGTATCACTGAAGGAAACTGTTGCCATATATTTGAATAAAGAGATAATCGAAAAAGTACCTATTTTCGAGGGTGCAAGTGAAGAGCTGATAAAAGATATCATCATAAATATGGCTCCTGTCGTGTTTACACCCGGTGATGACATTGTTCGTGCAGGAGAGGTAGGGTTCGATATGTATTTTATCAGTAAGGGTTCTGTTGATGTGCTTTCCGCGGATGGACAAACGAAGTATGCAACATTATCGGATGGACAATTTTTCGGAGAAATTGCCCTGCTTCTCAGTACGCCCCGCACCGCAACAATCCGGGCCCGTGAATACTGCGATCTCTACCGACTCGATAAAGAGACGTTTGACCGCATTCTTATTCGTTATCCCGGATTCAAAGAGACGATCGAAGAACTTGCCGAGAAACGGAAGAAAGAGACCGAATCGGTGAGAAATAAAAAGAAATAAAAAAAGCCCGGTGTTTCTAACGGCCGGGCTTTTTTCTTACTGATCGTAAGAAACGTTCATGTCCAGATCATCTACTTCGTTTTGGCTGGGAAGAACGTCCGAATCGTAGGCGTCCGGCAGTTTATCATCGTAATCTTTATTATCGTCAACCGGGGATGAAGATCCGGCTGCATCCATCGCCTGGAGGTCCGTAATCGATGCTTCGGCATATCGTTCTTGCTTTTCATCAAAGGAAGGTTTACCCTAATAGATCGGAGGACCGGTTGAACGATGTAGCGGAGCTACCCGCACGAAATACTGAGAATCTCCTTTCGATAATCGAAGGTCTATATAAGATCCAGGAATTGGATACCCTCCTTGAAGCTGTTCTCTCAAGGGCCCGCGAGTTCCTGCGTGCAGACGCCGGAACGCTCTATTTAAAATCGAAACAAAAGCTCTTTTTCAGTTTCATTCAAAATGATACCCTCTTTACAGGAGACCGGGCGGAAGTGCGGTACATCTATTCCAGCAGAAATCTGCCTCTCGACAACTCCTCACTGGCCGGATATGTTGCCAAAACCGGAGAGAGTATTCTCATAGATGATGTCTACGATATACACAGCAGTGTCGATTATTCCTTTAATCCGGATTTCGATAGAAAAAGCGCGTATCACACAAAATCAATGCTCATTGTACCCTTGAAAACCCCAGCGGGATTTGTTGTCGGTGTACTTCAGTTGATCAATGCAAAAGACAGAGCGGGAAATGTCGTCCCGTTTTCCAGGAAAGACCAGTTATATCTCAACCAATTTGCCCAATATGCGGCCAGTGCAATCGAGAAGGCCCGTCTCAGTAAGGAGATGGTGCTACGGTTGGTGGACCTCACTTCCCTGCACGATCCATTCGAAACGAGTCAACATGCCAAGCGGGTCGGTGCTTACGCTGTGGAGCTTTTCGACAAGTGGGCCACGGCAAGAAAAGAGTCCTCCTCAAAAATCGAGCAGATACGGGAATATCTCAAAACCGCGGCAATGCTCCACGATATCGGTAAAATCGCAATAAGTGATACGATACTCAAACGTTCGAGTAAATTGTCTTCTCCGCAGATAGACGAGATGCAGAAACATACGATATACGGCAGCCGTCTGTTCAAGCATAAAGATTCCCACTGGGATGTTATCTGTGCACACGTGGCCCTCAATCATCATGAACGGTGGGACGGTAGCGGCTATCCGGGCAACTATGAGGTAACGGCGCGGGGCGGGATAAAATTCGGAGCGGGGAAAAAAGGGACCGACATCCCCTGGAGCGCGCGCGTGGTAACACTTGTCGATGTGTATGATGCTCTGTTGTCTCGAAGGGCGTATAAGAAGGCGTGGCCGAAACAAAAGGTACTTGACTACCTGAAACAAAATATGGGAAAGCAATTTGATCCTGCAATGGTCAAAGTTTTTTTAAAGATGCAGAATGTAACTGAATCCATCCAGCGGAAGTATTCGTATTGAGAAAAAGGGTGGTTTTAGTGATTAATTATTTTTTTAAGAAAGGGTAAAAATACCCTTTGGTTTATCTATATTCGAATGGCACAGTATTGTCTATTCCCAATCATCTTTGTGTGATGGATTTCTGTGGTTTCCTAATATGTGAATATAAAATTGCAGGTGTAAAGCCTGCCAACTATTCCTGGGCTTTTGCTGAGTTTGCCTTTTCCTTTTCTCTTTTAATCCATGATAAGCAGAACGCAAAGTTTAAAAACAGCGAAATACTAAAAAAAAGGTATACATACTGAACGCCAAAATATATTGCAACTGCACTGCCTGCCATCGGTGAGACGCTCCAGGCAAGAGAGCCGGAAGTTGTAATTAATCCCATTAATAAGCCACGTTTTTGAGGAGAAATGTTTGCACTGAGCTGAGATTGAAGGAGAGGTTCGACCGCTCCGATAAAGAAAAATGCAGTTAGATAAAAGATTGCGAAGGTAAAAAGTTGTTTAGATAGAAAGCTCGGAAAAGCTACTAACGATGCTATTCCGGTGAAGATAGCTATTAATTTTAATCGATTGAAACGATCACCTAATCGAGCCAAGGTTAATCCTGCTGCTGCTGTTACAAGCCCTGTAGATGCAGTTATGATTCCTGTAATTGCCGATGTGCCCTGTATGGAATTTCTCATCTCTTGGACAAATAAAGGCAAATATGGGGTTGCCAGCATTCTGCTAAATCGAATTAGCATATATAGTATGAAAAGTATTGCAAGAGAAGGAATAAAGAATGACCTAATATCTAATGATTGCCACAGTTTTTGTTTGGTGTTGTACACTGCTCTGCTTTCAGGTACCTCATGAATGAATATTACTACCAGAAAAAACCCTGAAATGAGAAATAGTGAGCCAATTAAAAAAGTCTGCCTGTATCCAATCAACTCTGCACTTAAGCCTCCTACTAAAGGACCGAAAGACATACCTATAAAGGTGGACGATGAAAGGAAACCAAGTGCATAAGAGAGCCGTTCTTTTGGAGTACCGGCAGCAATCAGAGCAGAAGCGGCGGTTATTGTTCCAGTAAAAAGTCCTTGACAAATTCGCAGTGTCAGAACCACCCAAACACTCTTAGCCAAAGACATAAATCCAACTACTAAGGTCCCTATTACCATTGCACGGAGAATCATCAATTTTCTCCCGTAGCGATCGGATATGATTCCCCACACCGGCGCCATTATTGCAAGGCATAAGCTTGGTAGAGCATTAAGGAGCCCAGTCCAAAGTCTGATTTGACTCGGTTCTGTAACGCCGAGTTCTTGTATAAACAGCGGGAGAAAGGGCATGACAAATCCGAACCCGGTAAGAGAGAAGATTTGAGCTATCCAGGAAATGTATAGATTTTTTTTCCATATATCCATCAGTACACAGCTATATAATTTTATTCAAAATGAGAAAAAAGAATCTTTTTCGATAATCTGTAGGTAATGCAGTCTACAGTACATTACCTACAGTTGTCAGTTGTCTCTCTTTCAATGAAAAATAAGGTTACAGATGTTTAATTCTCGAAAACCACCTATTTTTGAGTTCGGTTCCAAAGGGAGCACCTTCTTTTGTGTTGCCACTCATGAAGAAATCCGGAGTAATCCCTTCTTCGACCAGCATCTCTATGGTCCGAGCGTTTAT
>CAZQKT010000084.1:14062-15904 GCA_964594055.1 uncultured Spirochaetales bacterium | reverse complement strand
GCTGCTTCGCAGAGTTTATTTACACTGTTCTCCGGTTCGGCATGCAACCCAAGACCGAAAACAGCAAAAACGAGGAAGACGAGGAACGATCGAGACTTCATGTGAAATCCTCCGGTAAAATGATAGGGTTAATGCCCCGAGGTATCAAGATAAAACCGAAAAAAACCAGAAAAAAATGAGATTGCTTCTAAGAGCGAAGAGAGTTACAATTAGATTAAGACATAGAAAATGAAAAAGAATTTTCGAACGACTTGTTTCATTGCAACCTCAATAGTTCTGCTGTTTTCGGTATCACAAACTGTTTCGTCCGCCCCCCGCACATTGACCGCTGCACAAGAACGGATTGTTCCTTTTCGGGGAATAATCGATGATATACAATACTCCCCTTTCGGTTCCTATCTTGCCGTTGCAGCGCGGAATTCAGCTTTAACGATCTATTCCTCTAGTTTACGCACCCTTTGGACCTACAACGGTCCTCATCACTATGCAAAAGGTACTTCAGTCCTTGCTTTTACCCATAATGAAAAGTATTTAATATTTCCGCGGTACCGCTCTTCAGAAGAGATTGCGGTTCTTGATCTTGAAACGTTCACTATAGCAGATGTGCTCCGGGGTCATTCTGATGACGTCCGGGCGATAGCCCTAAACAGTGATTCCCGTTACCTTGTATCAGCTTCTTCCGACGATACCCTAATCCTGTGGGAATGGAACGGACCGCAGTACATCAAAACAGCAGAAACTGACTCAATACACAGTAAAATCGGAAGGATTACTTTTCACCCGTCTGAAAACATGTTCGCCTGCGCGCATAGGGACGATACAATAACCGTGTGGTCCATAGAAAACGATAAGCTCATACAAACCGGCCATCTTAAACCGAAACAGTACTACGGGAATACCGGATATCTCTACGGAATGGAGTTTTCACCCGACGGTACATATCTGGTAAACGGTCTTAGAGAGGAACTGACTATCTGGAAAAAATCGGGAAGTGAGTGGACTGTTCATCAAGTGATATCCGATATAAAGCAGGGGTATGTGCAGAGCCTTGCATTCAGTCCGGACGGGCAATCCTTTGTATGCGGTTTTGGGCGCGGTATTGTTTTGGTTTTTGGATTGGAGAACGGCTTCTTTCAGCAATTCGATATTCTGGATGCTCGTCAAGACTACGTAGAAGATATTTCGATTCATCCTGACGGTACTACTCTAACGGCAGGAAGCAGTGATAAGACCGCCCTCGCCTTTTGGAAAACCCCGTACTTCACCCCGAGCAATCGAATGCTTGTCCAGCAGGCTCTGGGGGGCGGGACAACTAAGGCCCAAAAGCAAATCCTGACACCTGCGGCCGCCGAGGCTGTCGTTTCTGAAGTAGATCCGTTTCTCTTCGGGCCAAAGGACGAATTTGAAACGGAGGATGAGTATCTTCCCCGTAAAAGGGAATTAAACGCAAACATACTAAAATCAGTGCAACTCGAACTCGAGAATACATATAACATTACACGGGACGGATCAAAAACACAGCTTGAAACACTACCCGGCACTATTTTAGTGAACGTTCAGAATCTCGGCACCTATAACCTGGAGCAAGAAACGTATCCGCTCACAGTTTTCGACACTGCTGGGTATATTCATATATCCCGGGGCGATGCCCGTAGTCTGAAACGGAGGATCGGGGAAGCAATTATAACCGCTGTCATTAAACCCGATCCAAACGGTATTTCGTTTTTTTATAGTGACTTTACACTCATACATCCGGAAACAGGAAAATTGTATCCGCTCGTGCTCGAAGAAAATCCTTTCCATCGCGCAAACCGACCGGAGGAAAACTTCCAAGAGTTTATC
>CAZQKT010000084.1:0-14052 GCA_964594055.1 uncultured Spirochaetales bacterium | reverse complement strand
GACCAAATCTGCTGGTCCAGGGAATCAAAATAGAACCGGTTTTTCCGGTATTATACCGATTTTACAGCGCCGCCCCGGTCGGGAAAATAAAACTTTTCAATACCGGTTCTGTACCGGTCGAAAACATACGCTTGTCGTTAACCATGGATCGATACATGGACTCAATCAGCGCCGGAATATCAAAACCGGTAGCAAACAAGATCCCCGCCGGTGACCAAGTTGAAGCAGAGATTTACGCACTGTTTAACGATTCAGTACTGACAATCACTGAAGGGGACACTGTCTCTGCTCTCCTCAGCATTGAGTATTCTGCAGGCGGAGAAAATATTCAAAGTACAATGGTGCGTACAGTCCGTCTCATGGACAGGAATGCGGTTACCTGGGACGATGATAAAAAAATTGCCGCCTTCATGACTACAAAAGACCCCGGTATCCTCAAATTTATTAAGGAAGCCGCAGCACTTGAAACAGGAAAGCCGTCAGTGGCGGCCCTCGATTCCAATATGATTACCGCTTTAAAAGTCTTTGAAACGCTAAAGACTGTTCCGGTTACATATACTGTTGATCCCTCATCGCCCTATTCCGAACGTTCTGAAGAAACCGGTATTATTGATTTTATCCAGTTTCCGGGCCAGACCCTGCATTTCAAGGCGGGCGACTGCGATGACCTTTCAATTCTCTTTAACACCATGCTGGAGGCAGTTGGTATTCCAACCGCATTTATTACCGTTCCGGGGCATATTTTCACTGCGTTTCAATTGGACTTCTCACCGCAGACAGCAGCAAAGGTTTTTTCTGACGACAGCGGTTATTTTGTCAAAGACAACAGAGCATGGGTCCCGATCGAAACTACTTTGTTCTCAAGAGGTTTCCTCGAAGCCTGGAATTACGGATTCAAACAGTGGCGTGAAAATTCCGAACGAGATACAGCAGGATTCTTTACCACAGCAGAAGCATGGAAAATATATGAACCGGTAAATTTCCAAATCAATAGAGACATCCCTTTTCCAACTCATGGTTTGGTTACGCAAAGCCTCAAGGGAGAAGTGGATCAATTTATAAATCGCACCGTCCGTGAGCATGAGCAGGAACTACGGAACCAATATGAAACTGCTCATAAAGGGCCCCGGTATCTGAACAAACTTGGATTGATGTACTCCCGATTTGGTTTCTACGATAAAGCTCTCGCTGCCTTTGAAGAAGCGATATCAAGCGAAGAATATGTACCTGGAATCATGAATGCCGGTAATCTTTGTTTTATTCAGGGAGATTTGGAAAAAGCTGTCCACTATTATCTGCGTGCAACTAAACAGGCCCCTGAGAACCCCTATATCTTCATTGCACTCAGCAGGGCCTTTTTTAGAAGAGGAGAGAATGATAGGGCCGAGGAGGCACTAGGAAGAGCAAGGCAAATCAAACCGCAGCTTAGTATTGAGCTGCCCGAAATGGAAAAAAGCGGAACACGACGGGCATCCAAACCTACCGATTATACAGAGATTCTCCTGTCAGATGAATGGGAGTAAGCGCGACAAGGGAGGAACCATTTCTTCATTCTTATAATCCGTTCAGATATCATGATTACAGGATAAAAGATACCGTACGTAAACGGACCCGCAATGTCAGTGCGTGAATATACTCGAATAGTACCGTTCCGTTTTAACAAAGTGCTATACGTTTCAGTGTTAATCCCTTTGGCAAATGCCAAGAAAAGAAATACAAGCCCGATAAGGAGCGATCCCCTGACTGCTATAATGAGCAGGATTAAAACGATACGATGGGACAGATAATTGACGAACTCCATGCCCAAAGCCTAAGCCCTCCTGTCGACACCACAATAATTGTGCTTCTTACAAAAATCGGTTATTTTTGCAAGAAGGAGAAGATGCTGTGCAAAAAGAAGCTTTTTTATTTGATAAAGTCGAAGAGAACAAAGTGAAGTGCCGCCTCTGCCCTCACGGCTGTTTGATAAACCCTGATCAGTTCGGTATCTGCGGAGTAAGACAAAACAAAGAAGGGAAGCTTTACACCTATGCCTATGCCAATCCTATTGCCGTAAACATCGACCCCATTGAAAAAAAACCGCTGTATCATTTTATTCCCAAAACCAACAGTTTTTCGATCGGAACAGCGGGTTGCAATTTTAAATGTACGTTTTGTCAAAATTGGCGGATCTCCCAGATAACGGACACACTCAAACAGTATTTCGACAATGACGAATGGCCGCCGGAAAAAGTTGCTGAGCAGGCCGCTGCCGAGGGGTGCAAAAGTGTTGCCTACACGTACACTGAACCGACCATTTTTTTCGAATACGCCTATGATACATCGGTGAAGGTGCACGAAAAAGACCTTAAAAATATTTTTGTAACAAACGGATTTATCACTACTGAGGCTGTGGATATGATCAAACCTTATCTCGACGCCGCGAATGTCGATTTAAAGAGTTTTCAAGATGATTTCTATAAAAAAGTGTGCAAAGGCCGGCTGCAGCCTGTATTGGATACAATACGGCACATGTATGACATCGGCATCTGGATCGAAATTACGACATTGATCGTACCTGAGCAAAACGATTCCGAGAAAGAAATCGAGGAGATCGCCCAATTTATCGCGGACACCGGAAAAGAAATCCCGTGGCATATCAGCAGGTTTTTTCCACAGTACAAATACACCGACTCCGAACCTACGCCGCTTGAAACGCTGCGTTTCGCCGAACGAACAGGGTCGAAAAAGGGGCTCGAACATATTCACCTGGGAAACGTTTGAGTAGTGCCTCAAACTACCGCACTATCTTCCGTATACCATCTCCGCATACGTCGGCAGCGGCCACAGTTCGGCATCGACGATCATCTCGAGTGAGTCTGCCGCCTCCCGTATCCTGTCCATGCCGGGAATCAGTAAATCTCTGGAAGTGATTGCACGTTGTTTCGGACCGTTTTTCTGTTCGGTTGTAACGATAGATGATTCGAGTGACCCGATTGCAGCGTAGAGCCGGTCAATAAGAGAGCAGACTACGTCGAGTTCTTTTTTGTGCGCCTCTGCTTTTCCGCCTGCACGATTAACTGCAGATACTGCATCTGCCAATGTACGGGAATATGTAATTGCGGTTGGTAGTATCTGCCGTTTAGCAATTGCAAGTGCGGTTCGTGCCTCGATAAGGATGGTCTCGGCGTATTGGTCATAGGCACTATCCATACGCGCCTCGTATTCTCCTCGGGTGAGCACCTCCTGCCTTTCAAAAAGTGCCATCGTTTTGTCATCTTCTATGGCAGAAAGCGCATCAATTGTATCGTTGAGATTCACCAATCCCCGTTTTTGAGCTTCTTCGACCCATTCATCGGAATAATTATCGGAACTGTAGAGTATGCGTCCGTTATTTTTCACAATACCTGATAGTATATCGCGTACCGCCGTCTCCGGATCAGGCGATTGCTCGAGCTCATCGGCAATTTCTGAAAGAACATCGGCCACTGCAACATTCAATGAAAACACCGGCCTGGAAATAGTAAGCCCCGAACCGGGGGTCCGAAACTCGAACCGGTTCCCCGTAAAAGCGATCGGAGAGGTCCTGTTTCGATCGGATAAATCTTTCGGAAGGGGTGAGATCGTTTTTACCCCGAGTCTGATTTCTCCTCGTTTATGGGCTTCGGCGGTCCCGTTTTCAGCAAACTGTTCGATAATCGAGTGGAGCTGGTCACCTAAGAATATGCTCATGATAGCGGGCGGGGCCTCCATCGCCCCCATACGCAAATCGTTTCCCGGAGTTGCAACACTTTCCCGAATAAGTTCCGGATAGGTATCAACTGCTTTGATAAAAGCGCAGAGAAAGAGGAAAAAAACTATATTCTCATGTATTGTCTTTCCCGGATCGAGCAGATTCACGCCCCTATCAGTTGCGAGGCTCCAGTTTATATGTTTTCCCGACCCTCCTAAAGTAGAAAACGGTTTATCATGGATGAGGCACTCGAGGTCATGCCGTGCAGCGACTTTTTGAAGAGTTTGCATGATAAGCTGATTTTGGTCTGTCGCGACATTCACAGTAGAAAACTCAGGTGCGATTTCGAATTGTGATGGAGAGATTTCGTGGTGCTGGGTTTTCGCTAATATTCCCAGCTTCCACAGTTCATTGTTGAGTTCAGCCATAAATGAGGCTACCTGCTCTCCGATTGCACCGAAATAGTGCACCGAGAGAGCCATATTTTTAGGCGGCCGTGCACCGAACAGGGTACGACCGGTCTCTTTTATATCGAGCCTGTTCTCTACGAACCGTTTCTCGATAAGAAAATACTCCTGTTCCGCTCCGACTGTGGCAAAAACACGTTTTGTCTTCTCATCCCCAAGCGCCCTCAAGACCCGTAAGGCTTCCCTGTTTATCGCTTCGTTCGTTCTCAGAAGGGGGGTTTTATAGTCTAGAGCATCACCTGTGTAAGAACAGAATGCACTCGGGATGAACATTGTAATATTGTCCCCATCCTCTTTTATAAATGCAGGCGAGGTATAATCCCATACCGTATATCCCCGTGCTTCAAAACTCTCACGGAGACTGCCGGACGGAAAACTCGAAGCATCCGGTTCACCCCGGATCAAGTCTTTACCGCTGAACTCGATGGTAACATCATTCCCTTTAGTGGGAGAGAGAAACGAAGTGTGCTTTTCAGCCGTCAGCCCTGTAAGGGGCTGAAACCAGTGACAAAAATGGGTTGCACCCTTCTCTACCGCCCAGTCTTTCATCGCGTTTGCGACAATATCTGCAGTTGCAGCGTCGAGGGCGCGCCCCTCTTCGATAGTCTTTGACAATTTCTGAAATACATTCATGGGGAGACGTTCCCGCATGACCGATATATCAAACAGGTTTGATCCAAAAAAATCGGTAACTGTTTCATTTGCAGCAGGGACAAAATTTTTTTCCATCATATTCTTTCTCCTTGGGCCTTCCTAATTTTTTCACTCAGGCTGGATTTACAGTGCAACACACCGGAAAAACCGATATTAGAGAGATAATTCGTTTTCCGCACAAAAATCAGAAAAACTGCGATTCTGCTTGTTGTGAGCCGATTGTTCTGTTTTTCGGGCGATAATAGCGTAATAGTACAGTTTTTCCCCACGTAACGATTCCCGATGACAGTACCGTTCGATCGAAACGACCTCGAAACTGTTGTTCATCATCTCTTCGATAGTAGAGCGAAACCCGGAACAGTCGGCATCGGAGAGGAATTTGTCCCGGATATTGAAAGCGATCCACCCGCCCGGCGGAAGCAGTTTACTTGCGTTGAGGAATGCTTTCGTGGAGATATCGTGGAATCCGAGAGCGGCCACTGTGATAAGAGCGTTAATGTTGCAGGATATAAGCTCATTTTCCTCTTTCTCAGTAAGATTACAAAAATCTGCTATATAGTAATCGTCATATACATCGGGTCGGTCTCTGTATGCAGCTTCCTTTGCTTCGGGGATGATATCGACGCCGATTATTTTGTTACAGTGCAGGTTGCGTACCAGATAATCGGCCACAACCCCATTTCCGGCCCCGAAATCGAGCACATTGAGTGCGCCGAGATCGTCATTGGTTTTATCTACTTCTTCAGCTAATAAGCTGGTGACGACTTCAGGGGAGCGGCATTTCAACCGATTATACACAACTTCTTCATATAATCCGGGAATCGAATACATCTTGTCATAATCGTGTATTCTCATTTTTTTAGTGTTGCCGTTACTATTCACCTCTACCCATTCTTCATCTTGGTCGAGTGCCGATCTAAGATCGGGATACGTTACTTTATACTCTTTCCACAATTCTGCTTTTGTTTCTGTTTTCATACCTAGTTACCTCTCTGCTTACTAAAAATTTAATAGTACAGATTTTTTTTGTTAATATTTTTTCTACTGAAAACAGTATAGCAAAAAAAACAACTTGTGTAAACAAGCCATACCACCTGCCGCCCGCATGCCCCCGCGCTTTAAAAAATCTGCAACAAGGTTCGAGGCACTAGTAGGCACTATGAAAAGAAAACCCCGAGAACACGATCGATCTGCTCGAGCTCATTTCTAAGCGTCTTACCCTGCCCTGCGGACATCCCGTATTTTCGTTTCAGCTCTAAAATTTCGGTCAACACTCCTTCGATACCGTCTACCGCTTCATCCGCACGCAAATCATCGTTCATCTTCGTTTGAAACAAAACCGGCAGTTCAGAAATCAGTTTATCGAGCCGCTCCTGCTCACTCTTATAATAGTTTTTTTGGGGTGGCTCCGCTTTCGCTGACGCGCTTCCAGAATGCGGGGCTTCGAGCGATTCGCTTATTTTTCTTCGAATTCTTTCCAACCGTTTTTTGCAATTACCGATAAACTCCTCAGTTATATTGAGCTTGTCACGGTAATGACTGTAGAGGAGGAGGAAGCGGACCTGCCTCGGTTCACACCCTTTTTTATAGATCTGATCGGGATACAGCGTGTTCCCCTTTGATTTAGACATCTTTTCCCCATTAACAATGAGATGTTCCCCGTGATACCAGTAGTGTGCAAGTTCCGTCCCGTATACGCCTTCGATTACGGCACGGTTATAATCGTGATGCCGATACACATTGTCTATGCCCCCCGTGTGTATATCGATTTCAGGGCCAAGCGTTTTGATGATCATGGCCGGATCCTGAATATTCCAGGCCGGTCTGCCTCGCCCGATCTTGGTTTCCCAGATACCTTTGCCCGGTTTTTCATCAGTTCCGTGCCAGAGGATAAAATCCCCTAAATTCCACCGTTTGCCCCGGTACGTATCCTTTGAAAACCGCACTCTCTTCTTCGGCCAGCGGGACATATCGAGCCCGTACACCTCACCGAATCGGGGATATTTGAGCGGATCGTAATACACATTCCCGTCATGCCAATACGCAGTTCCTGCATCAATAAGCAGCTGTATCAGCTCAACCGCCTCTTCAACACTTTCCGTAGCTCTAGGAATTTCAGTCGGGAGGAGAATACCGAGTTGTCGGGCATTGGCGTTAAAGTCTTCGATTACGGGATCGGTCAAATCGCGTAGGCTCTTTCCCTCCTTTTCAGCCTGAACAATTGCTTTGTCTTCGATATCTGTATAATTGATTGCACGCTCTACGACGAATCCCAGATATTCGAGATATTTCTGCAGGATGTCCTCGAACATATAGGTGCGGTAATTACCGAGGTGCTGTTTCTGATAAACAGACGGGCCGCAGGTAAATAATTTTACTACCCCCGGTGTACGGGAAACGAATTGTTCTTCCCGTTTCGTCAGGGTGTTGTACATCACAAGCTGTTTTATGTTGTCATTTTCGTCCATTCTATCGCTTCCTCCCTGCGAATTGCCGCATTACCTAAAAGATAGAAAAACTGCTGCAGTTTGAAAACTATTTTCTTACTCTTTTGTTACGAATGTGGTGCAAAAATCACGATAATGAGATAAAATCTGCCTATATGTCCCACTATTCCAGCACCGCTGACGGACACTTCGATCTTTTCTACCGGCATGGATGGGCCTATCTCATCGTCCGTCCCCCTGCTGCCGGCGGCAAACCGGTTTACCAGGAAGATATAGAAAGCAGGATGAAACTGCTCGGTGTCCCGAAAGTCGAGTCGAAAAAGATACGAACAATAATTGACGAAGCGAAGGGGAAGGCCGAACCGCTCGTGGAATGGCCCGAGGGGAGCAGGCTTGCTTCCGAGATTTCCGTTTTCGTTGCGGAAGACCACATGTCTGCATCAGTTGTTATAAAACCTCCTAAAAAAGGGGCGGCCCCGCCCCTCCCCGAGGACATCGAAGCAGGACTGAGAGCTACTGGGGTTGTATACGGCATTGATCAGAAAAAAATAGAGCACCTTTTAGCTAGGCGGGAGTATGAAAAAAAGGTACCTGTTGCCGAGGGAGCTTTTCCGGTACATGGGAGTTCAGGAGAAATCCGATATCATTTTAATCCCTACCGGGGGAAACCGTATTTGGAAATGGAGTTTGGAAGGATTAATCTCAAAGAGCTGAACTTTATCGAAAACAAGAAAGAAGGAGACCTTTTAGCCGAGCTGCTTCCTCCCGTACAGCCGAAGGACGGAAAAACAGTAACCGGCGAGATACTTCCCGCGGATACTGCCACAAACGTTGTTGCACTGAAGGGCGGGAAAAACACCCGACTGTCTGAGGACAGGGCGGCCCTTTACGCGGCTGAAGATGGTAATGTGCGCCTACTCGAGCGGGGGGGGACTGTTATCGTTGAACCGGTTGTAACGGTAGAAAATGTGAATTATGAAACCGGAAATATCTATTTCGACGGTTCCGTTGTGGTCAAGAAGAGCATTGCCGACGGATTTGTAGTCGAAGCCGAGGGAGACATCCAGGTGGGACGCGGCGTGGGTAAAGCGACCCTGAAAGCAGGCGGAAACATTCTTCTCAAAACAGGCATTAATGGAAACAAAGAGGGACATATCGAATGCGGAGGGAACCTGTTTGCCAAATATGTGGAGAGTTCGACCATCATCTGTAAGGGGCATCTCTTAGCTGAAGAGGCGATTATGCACTCCTCCCTTTCGGTGTGGAAACACTGCGTCTTGAATGGGCGGCGCTCTGAAATCATAGCGGGGAACCTCATTGTCGGGGGCAGCCTCTGGTGTAAAAAGCTCGGCAGCATCTACGAAGCTCCCACCACTGTGGCTATCGGGATTCCCCCTCAGCTGCTTACCGAATACAGGGATGCAAAAAAAACGTTGGAAGAGAAGCAGGAGCAGTGCAATAAAATCGAAGAGCAGCTCGAACAGATCGAACGGGCACTCGCGGAGGGACACCGGGACGGGAAACTCTTGGAAGCACGAGAACAGCTCAGATCATCATCGGCAGAACTATCCGGCGCATTACCCGGACTCCGGCACAAGATAAACGAGCTCCGGTCGCAGCTCCGCTCCTCCCGTCGCAGTATTGTCGTCGTCGAGGACATCATGTATAAGAACGTTACGATTATTTTTGGGAACATGGAATATCGGGCCCCGGACAAAGGTGTGAGAAAAACAGTCCTCAAAGCAGGTGAGAAGGCCGTCATTGAATCCGGCTTTAATCCGTTTGAAAAGCCTGAGCTCTCTTTTAAGGAGGAAACGAAATGAGCCGGAACAGTACCATTGCACTGCTGCAGCACTCCTGCGGCAACGACAAAGAGCAGAACCTCGACAAAGCTGTCTCCATGGCCCGGGAAGCCGCCTCGAGGGGGGCCCGGATTATCTGCACCGAAGAACTTTTCTCCGGTACCTATTTCTGTCAGACTATCAATCCTGCATATCTCGATCGGGCGGAGCCTTTTCCCGGACCGACGACCGATCGATTTCAGGTCCTGGCGCGAGAGCTGGGTGCGGTCATCCTCTGCTCGTTTTATGAGAAAGCGATACCCGGGGTCTACTATAATACTGTAGCAGTTTTTAACGCAGACGGTACGTTTCTTGGAAAATACCGAAAAAACCATATCCCTGAAGACCCGTTTTACCAGGAGAAGTACTATTTTACCCCCGGCGATACCGGTTATCCGGTTTTCGATACCGCTTTCGGGAGAATCGGTGTGCTCATCTGCTGGGACCAGTGGTTCCCCGAAGCTGCCCGGATACTCGCCCTGAAAGGTGCTGAGATCATCTTCTATCCGACTGCAATCGGTGAAGAAGATGAAAAACCCCCGTATGAATCGAAACACATGTGGCGGGACGGGGTAAAAGCACACGGGATCCACAACAACATATTCGTTGCCGCAGTCAACCGGGTAGGGAGGGAAGAGAGCAGCGCCGGGTTTATTGATTTTTTCGGCCACAGCTTTATAAGCAGCCCGCAGGGGTTTATAGAGGCAGAGGCGAAAACCGCCGGAGATGAAGTCATTACTGCCACCATCGACCTGGATATCGTGCGGGAAGAACGGAATACTTGGTTTTTCTTGCGAGACCGCAGAGTAGATACCTACGGCCCCCTTTTACAAAAGACATTGATTTCAGAGGATTAGTTCGAACCCTTCCTGTTCTTCCTTCGTAAGAATGTTTTCACGACCTGCCCAACGACTACAGGCACAAGACTTACCGCGAGAATAAGCGCCCACCCTTCGACACCCGGGTCTACAACTTTGAGGACCGTGGCTATGGGAGAGATGTAAACAGCCGCAAGCAGCAGCACGATGCACAGCAGCAGCGACCCCCACACAAACGGATTCTTAGTCACTTCATTTTTAAAGAAACCGGATGCATGTTCCCGCATATTGAATACATGCCAGAGCCTGGTAAACGCTATAGAGAGAAACGTACAGGTAACGGCCCGGTCCACACTCCAGCCGAACCGGGTCAATGCCAATGCAAATCCGGCAAGTACGGAAACACCGATAAGCAGACCGTAGAGGCCGATTCCGACCCAGTTGCGCCTCGTCAAAATCGGTTCAGAGGGGTCACGGGGAGGCCGTTTCATGACCGTAGAAGAACCCTTCCCCACCCCTAATGCAAGTGCGGGGAAAATATCGTTTACCGCATTGATATAGAGGATTTGGAGCGGAAGAAGCGGAAGCGGCGCCCCTGCCAGGGTGGCAAGCAAGACGATAAGAATCTCACCTACATTTCCGGAAATCATATACAGGACAAACTTCCGGATGTTATCAAAGATTATCCTCCCCCCTTCGATAGCAACGGGAATCGTTGCAAACCGGTCATCCTGCAAGATCATATCGGACGCGTCTTCCGCTACCGGCTCCCCCCGTTTGCCCATAGCTACACCGATATCGGCTTTCTTGAGCGCGGGAGCATCATTTACGCCGTCACCGGTCATAGCAACAATGGAACCTGAATCCTGATGCAAAGAGATAAGGTTGAGTTTTTGTTCCGGAGAAACGCGATAGAAGATCGCCCCTTCCAACAGGTTCTGTTTTTCTTCTTCAGTCAAAGCATCCACTGCCTTGAGCCGCTCGCCGTGAAACAGGGGAGAACCTGCATCGGCTATGCCGACATCTCTTCCTACAGCCGCGGCGGTCTGCTGCTGGTCTCCTGTGATCATAACTACCCGAATACCTGCATTTTGACAGGTCTCTACTGCTTGTTTTATCTCACTGCGGGGCGGGTCGGAGAGCCCTACCAGACCGAGAAAGACAAGCTTGTGATACGGTTCGATGTTGAAGTCATCCACCTCCCGCTCGGCAAGAGCGAGAACACGGAGCCCGTTACCGGCAAGCTCTTCGTTTTTCTCCCGCCACATGCGACGGTCTTCTTCGGTAATTTCCCTCGTCGACCTGTCCCGAAGTCTCACGGCGGAGGTTTTCTCGAGAACAGCTGCGGGCGCCCCTTTCACCGCCTCGAAATAAGCAGCCCCGTTATTACTCACTCCATTGTTATGGAACGTGGCCATCATCTTCAAATCCGGATCAAAAGCGACTTCTTTTACTTCTTCCCATGTTTCACTTCGCAGCTCTTCATCCATACCCGCTTTCCGGGATGCTACGAGGAGGGCGATTTCCATGGGGTCCCCCACAGCGTTGTTCTGATCATCGACAGAAGCGTTATTGCACAGGGCCCCGACCCGAAGCGCATGCTCGAGAACAATTTCCTCTTTCGCCTCGATTCTAGTGCCCCCCGCAGAGAACGCTCCTTTCGGGTCCAAACCCTGCCCGGTAACTTCAACCTGAAAACCGTCAAACAGATACACCGTTGCCGTCATCCGGTTTTCTGTAAGTGTCCCCGTTTTATCGGTAAAAATGACATTCGTTGATCCGAGCGTCTGTACCGCCTGCAGCCGCCGTACGAGCGCGTTCCGCTTGGCCATCCGTTGCATCCCCCTGGCCAGAGCGAGGGTAGCTACGATGGGAAGCCCCTCCGGGACCGCCGCCACAAACAGTGCCACTGAAGTTTCTATCATCAGGAAAAGCTCTTTGCCGGCAATAATACCGACCACACCTGCTACTGCCGCTACCCCGATTATTGCTTTGACCAGTACGTCGGCCAACCGGTCGAGCCGTTTTTTTAAGGGGTCCTCTTCAGACTGGGATTCTTCTACCAAAGAGGCAACACTACCGAGCTCGGTGTTCATACCGGTCCCCACAGCGATACCGAATCCCGACCCCTCGGTGATCGCCGTCCCTTTGAAAACCATGTTTTTTCGTTCCGCCAGAGGGGTGTCCGCCTCGATTATATCGGTGTCTTTTTTTACAGGCAGAGACTCGCCGGTGAGTGCGGATTCATCTACCTGGAGATGGTTCGCTTCAGTGACCCTGATATCAGCCGGAACGAGGTCACCGCTTTCGAGGGCCACAAGATCTCCCGGCACTACCTCTTCCGCGTTCACCTCTACCGTCTTGCCGTCCCTTACCACCCGGCAGTATTTGGTGTCCATCTCCTGGAGGGCTTCCATTGAACGAATGGCTTGATACTCGGTAAAAAATCCGATCCCCGCGTTTATTCCGATTGCCGCCACAATCCCGATTCCGTCGATCCACTCTTTGAAAGCGAATGAAAGTCCGGCAGCCGCGGCCAGAACGGCCATAATGAGACTTTTAAATTGTCGTAAAAAAATTGAGATGAGACTTTCGCGCTCGACCTGCTTTAGTTTATTCTCACCGTATCGGCGGCGGCGGGAGAGGACCTCGTCGGAGGAAAGACCGGCCGTTCTATCGACTTCCAGGGCAGATGCTATATCTTCTATCGTTGATGCATGAGAATCGAAACGTATAGCATAGTTCGGTTGTTCGCTCATCCTGTCATGATATGGGAGTGATTATATTCCTATCGGTTGGAAATGCCAAGAAAGCAGGATTAACCGGAGAATGCGAGAAGAAAAGAATATCGTATCTAAATAGAGTGATTAGAACCTATCTTTCCTGAACTCTCTCTTCCTCTCTTTTGCTTCGTCAACTTTGATTGTTCTTCCACCGATTTCTTGTTGATTCATCCCTTCGATGGCTTTTTTTGCCTCTTCGCCGTCACCCATTTCGACAAAAGCGAACCCTTTAGATTGGTCGGTAAACCGATCTTTGATGATGTTCACAGATGTTACAGTGCCGAATGCGGAAAAAGCATCTCGTAATTCATCTTCCGTCGTTGAGTAGTTTAGATTCCCTACATAGATCTTGTTGTTCAAACTCTTCTCCTTATACTTTAACAAGATTTAAATTTTGAAAGGCCCTTACTAGGATTTTAATGTGATTAAAACCGAATAGACTTACAGGAAAGCGAAAATTATGTTTTACATCATTACCCAAAGCAATGCACATTCAATTACAAAGGTACTCTATACTGATATTTATTTTTTTGTCAATGCTCGTTATTATTTTATTCGATTGTATGATACCTGTACTGTATGTACTTTTGGTAATTGTCATAGCATGCTCGCTTTCTCTTGTTTTCTGGACGATCAAGAACAAGATCTCACCCATGCCTTCATCCCGAGCGGCCAGAGCAGCTGTACTTACAGCTGTCAAAGAAATCGCTAACGCCGAGGTAGAACCGGTTATTGTCGAACCGGGAAGCGGTTGGGGCACGCTTGCTGTACCGATTGCGCGCCACCTGCCTCATTGCCGTGTTATCGGGTACGAGAACTCTCCTGTGCCGTTTCTTTTCAGCCGGCTGCGGGGTTGGATAACCGGGTGCAACAATCTTCGTATCACTAAGCAGGACTTCACTAATGCGGATTTGAGTAGCGCAGGCATTATCGTCTGCTTTCTCCACCCGGCCGGAATGAACACAGTCCGCACCCTTCTCCACACCGGCACATCCTCATCAACAGTCTACGTAGTAAGCAATACGTTTCGGCTGCACGGGTACAAGCCGTATAAATCGTACGCCCTCCATGATGTATATAATTCGGAAGTTTTTATATATCGGCTTCTGTTTGCCTGACTGAAAAATATGTTTGACAGTAACCCATGCGGTACTTAGGATAGAAAAGAGGGTTGCTCTATGAAGAAAAACTACTTGATGTTCATGTTTATCCTGCTGTTTGCCTGTTCCATTGGCACTGTAGGTGCAGCAGACGGGCCCAATCTTCCCGGCACCGCTCCCCCGGGGGAGGAGAACGCCCGGTTTGCGATTGCACTTGATCCTTTTTATCT
>CAZQKT010000083.1:0-15919 GCA_964594055.1 uncultured Spirochaetales bacterium | reverse complement strand
CTGAAAAGGGAGCCGGAGTATCTGCCGGCCTTCGCCCTCGCCTGACGGGCACGAGTAACAAAGTTTGAGGCAGTAGTTATTGATTTTGCGTATATTTTGGGATACCTTTATCAATGTGGAGGATGATAATATGACTTTTTATACCCGCAGTTTCACTGCACCCCGTGTAGTGAAACTGATTGCACTACTCTTCCTGTTGCCTTGGCTTTCTACCTGTTTTCTCTTTACTCCTCTGGTCGCCGAAATAGACGAAAGAGATGTAACCATACGGAGTGGTGAAATGCACTCGGTCACGGTAAGCATTACCGATGACACCCCGGGAGTCGAATCCGGGGCTTACACTTTCGAATGGTACATCGACGATGAACTGCAGGAAGAAACGGAGAGTACATTTTTATTTCCCGCGAAGCTGGTTTCCTCGGACGAAAAGTATGAAGTCTCAGTCAAGGCAATCGATTCCTTCGGTGCCTTCGGAGAAGACTCGACAACTATTACGATAGAACCATCCTCCTATGGGCTTCTCGATCTGACCGAAGATTTCACTTATAAGGTTGATTTGGGCTCGAGCAAGACCGATGTGTATTTTATCTTTACCAACACCTCAGAGACCGATGTATCGAAGACGAAAGTCTCGGCTAATGTCACCCGCGGCGTCACCCACACGGTAAGTCCCGACCGGTCCGAGCTGCCTCCCCCGCCTGAGCCGGCATATGTAAAAGATTTGCCTGAAGCAGTAGCGTTTCGGGAAAACCCGCCCCCGCTTCGCAAAGGATTCTCGCGGCTGGATGACACGATGGGTGATCCCCCGCCCCCGAGTTTTGCAACCTTTGAAGAAGGACCGAACGATGACCCTGTAACAGCTTCATTACGGGCAACATCGATTGCGCATGACAAAACTGTCAATGTATACGTTGAAGATAATCTTCCTCCGGAAATTGATATCGACGATACTGAGGCTCAAGATCTCGCTGACACCTTCCTCCAAGCCGGGGACAACAACGACATCTACGAATGGGTCACCAATATCTATGGTGATGAATGGGGTGATCACGATTACACCAATCTTATTGCGCCTAATGATGAGATTACTATTCTACTACTGGACATATCCACAGAGGGTGTTGCCGGTTATTACTGGCCGAAAGACAACTACTTAAATGCTGAAAATCCGGATATTGATTATTCGAACGAACGGATTATGTTCTACATCGATGCAGAACACTATTCTACTAATCCGGATGAAGGGATTTCCACGGTGGCCCACGAGTTTCAGCACGTAATCCACTTCTATCAGAAGTGGGTCGTTGCCGAGGTCTCTACCGACACCTGGTATAACGAGATGTGTTCCCTCATCGCGGAAGACTTTTCGGCAAAGAAACTGCAAATACCGGGCCCCCGGGGGGTCACCTACAGTGACGGCAGTGCAGGCCCTTCCGGAAACACATCTGATACCCTGTCATACTACAACTTTTACAACGATGAATCGCTTACCACCTGGGACGGCACCTTTATCGATTACACGACCGCCTACGCGTTCGGTGCGTTTCTATCCAGGAACTACGGCGGAGCAGGGCTTTTCAAGGACCTCGTCCAGGGTAGTCTTGCTAACACATCCGGTGTAGCTTCCGCTGCAGGAAATGAAGGCGGAGGGTCTTTCTCCGAACTCATGCAGAAGTGGGGTGTGGCCGTTCTTCTCTCCGACAGTACCGATGCTGAAGACGGGGTCAGGTACAACAAGGGGGATTTTTTCGATTCATCTACCGGGGGTGTTACCTACGAGGTGGGTTCGATCAATCTCTACAACTACAAGTACGACACGCTCGAAGGGCCGTACATCTATTCGAGCTCTCCGGTAGGTGCAGACTCTCAGCAGTACGGGACCTCGAACGTCTATTTTTTAGCAGGAACTAATCTCAAAGGGGAACAGTCCTGGGACATTGATATGCCCGATGATGTTCTCATGTCGGTGGTGTTCAAGTAGATGATGAACAATATAAAAAGAAGCGTAACTATTACAAATACAACTCGTACAACCTTCGTTATTGCGGGTCTGGTTCTTCTCTTATTATTGCCCCTCGCCTGCACCTCACAGGAGAACAACGGAGAGGAGACAACAATACTGAGTGACTCTAAAAACGATTCCCCGGAGGTCGAGGAGCCGGAAAGCCGGCAACAGGATGAAGAAGGAGACGGCTTTATCAAACTAACCGGGAAACTCTCCGTGAAAGAGAGCGCACCGCACACAAAGCTCGTGCTTACAACCAGTGACGGGAAACAGTTTCAGATTGTAGGAGATTTGGAAGCAGAATTACGAGACAGGTATCAGTACCGCACGGTGACCCTAAAAGGAGAAGTAGTTCGGGAAGCAATCGGTCCGGGCTTCCCCGCACAATTCGAAGCAGTCGAGATCCTAAACGGCCCCTGACCCGAAGTCTGCCGGGGTTTTCTCCTCTTTTCTACTCGCAGTACTCGGAAGTAAGCAGCTCCAGTACTCGGTTTGCCTCTTCCAACCCCTCGTCGATGAGCCGGCTGATAATTTCCGCAGCGGGGAGGACCTCTTTTACGAGCCCCACACTCTGGCCCGCCATGATGGAGCCCCGTTCGATGTCCCCGTCAATCGCCCCTTTCTTGAGGCCCCCGATCCAGAACTCTTCGAGTTTAAGCCCCGCCTCTTTCGGGGTCATCGCCCCCCGCTCGAGCTGAGCGACCAGTCCGAGTTGCAGTGTCGTGAAATCCTGTGTTCCTTCGTTGGTAACGGCCCGCACCGGAATGACCGGGACACGGGGGTCAAATTGTGCCGTCGGTACCGCGTCTTTTGCAGAGGCCTTTATAAGCGCCTCTTTAAACTTTGGATGCGCCGGAGACTCTTCAGCAACGGCAAACCGGGTCCCGAGCTGCACGCCCGACCCCCCCATAAGAAGATAGTGCACCATTAAAAGGCCGCTTCCGATACCCCCCGCAACGAAGACGGGGACCTCTTTGGTTTTCGGGAGTATCTCCTCTGCCAATACTGCTGTAGAAACGGGGCCGATGTGTCCGCCCGCTTCATGCCCTTCGATTATAAGCGCGTCAACACCCATTCTTATAAGTTTGCGGGCAATCCCTTCAGTCGGTGCGAAACAGATCAGTTTGCTGGTTGTCTGCTTTACCCGGGTAATGGCATCTCTCGGCGGCAGACCGCCTGCAAAAATGACGAACGGGAACTCGATATCGAGAATATGGTCGAGATGCTGCCTGAAATTCGGAGCAATGGAGATGAGATTTACCCCGAACGGCTTGTCCGTTAAGTCCTCGGTCTTTTTGAGCTCGTCCTTGAACAGATCGATGGGCATATTTCCGCCCGCTATCACCCCGAACCCGCCGCCGTTCGAAATAGCGGAGACGAGACGTGATTCGGAGATCCAGGACATCGCCCCGCCTAAGACCGGGTAATCGACCCCGAGAAACTCCCTGCCCCTGCGCATCAAATTATCTAACAGTTTCTGTGATTTCTGCATTCTTTCGACTTATCCCACTTATTTCTTTTTCCGCATGCTTGCTTTGATCAAGTTCATGGCAATCACTTCCCGCTGGATCTGATTTGTACCTTCATAGATCTGGGTAATCTTGGCATCCCGCATCATCTTCTCGACAGGATACTCCTTCATATACCCGTACCCGCCGAACACCTGGACCGCATCGGTGGTCACTTTCATCGCCGTATCGGAAGCGAACACCTTCGCCATTGCAGAGATGCCTGCAACATTCTTTTCACCTGCATCTACCATCTTCGCTACCTGATAGGTCAGCGCGCGCGCAGCCTCGACTTCGGTGGCCATATCGGCGAGCATGAACTGAAGGCCCTGAAAAGAAGAGACCGGTTTTCCGAACTGGTGCCTTTCACGGGAGTATTCCACAGCTTTATCGAGTGCGCCCTGGGCAATACCTACCGCCTGGGCCGCAACACCGGGGCGGGACTGATCAAAGGTTTTCATAGCAACCATGAACCCCATGCCTTCTCTTCCTAAAAGGTTCGAGGTGGGTACGCTGCAGTCCTGAAAAATCAGCTCTCTTGTCACCGAGGCGCGGATACCCATCTTGTTTTCCTTCTTGCCGAACTCGAATCCGGGAGTGTCTTTTTCAACAAGAACCGCCGATGATCCGCGGGCACCGCGTGTCGGATCGGTAAGACAGATTACCGTGTAGATCCCCGCCTCACCGCCGTTGGTGATCCACTGTTTGGTGCCGTTTATAATGTAGGAATCGCCGTCCTTTTTAGCTTGGGTGATGATCGCCGCAGCGTCACTGCCTGCATTCGGTTCGGTGAGGGCAAATGCTGCCAGCATCTCTCCTGCAGCAAGTTTTGGGAGATACTTCTTTTTCTGCTCTTCGGTCCCGAACAGGATGATCGGGATCGTCCCGAGACCGGAAGCAGCGTATGCCAGGGCAATGCCTCCGCAGGCCCGGCTTAACTCTTCTACGACAATCGACATCTCGAATACACCGCCGCCGAGACCGTCGTATTCCTCCGGAATAAAAACACGGAAAAGGTCCGAATCACCTAAGATTTTTACGATCTCGTGGGGGAACTTTTGTTGTTCATCGTATTCTTCGGCAATAGGGGCGATTTTTTCATCAGCTATCCGTGCCGCAGTCTCCTTTATCATCTGCTGTTCTTCAGTCAAAAAATAATTCATCATGATTATTCTCCTCGTTTGAGTCGTTCCCTCATGATAATAGGTAATGTCATATGAGGTGTCAAGGTCTCGATATGGGCAGAGTGCACTACCCGGTCCATTGTCCAGTGCGGCTCAGGTATGATACAGTTTTTAACTGCCATGAAGTGGAAAACGGTCGATGAAGCGTTCGGGTATCTCGAATCTTTTACCAATTTCGAAAAAACAACACCCCAATCGGTGCGTGATTTTAAACTCGACCGGATGGCCCTCCTCCTCTCCCTATTCGATAATCCCCACAAAAGCTTCCGTTCGATCCACATTGCAGGGTCCAAAGGCAAGGGGTCTACCGGCGCGTTCCTCGCCTCGATACTGAGAGCGTCGGGTGAGAAAACAGGGTTGTATGCTTCTCCTCACGTTGTAAGCTACAAAGAACGGATGACGTTAGCAGGAGAGCACTTAAATGATGATCTGCTTATCACTCGTATACAGGAGATCAAACAGGTTATCGAAAGTGATTCCATCGCAGTCCGGTTCGCAGAAGAAGGGCCGACGACCTTCGAACTGTTGACGCTACTCGCATTCATCGTCTTCAGGGACGTCGGCTGTTCTTGGGTCGTGGTGGAGACCGGTATCGGCGGGCGCCTCGATGCTACTAATGTGATTACTCCTGCCGCTTGTGTCCTTACTCCGGTGGAGCGGGAACATACCGACATTTTAGGAGAAACCATCGAAGAAATCGCTTTTGAGAAGGCCGGCATCATCAAGCCGAAGGTCCCGGTGTTCTGCGGTTATCAGTACGAAAAAGTCGCCCAAATCTTCCGGGAGACAGCCGCGTCACGCGGTGCCCCCTGCTATTTCCTCTCCGATTATTTAGACGGTTTGGAACTGTCGATGGGAGAGGCTACGATGGTAGTAACGTACCGCTGGAAAGAGAGGAAGCACAGCGGCCCCGATTCGACCACTCTCTCTCTTTTAGGAGATGTCCAGGCGGAAAACAGCGCCTTAGCACTGCTTACCGCCCGTTATCTGCTGGAGAAGGCAGCAGGCACGTTCGTCGAAAAACAGATCTCCGAGATTATCCGGGAAGGGGTCAAACAGACCGCTTTGTTCGGCAGAATGGAGATAATCTCGCGAAATCCGCCGGTTTTAATCGACGGGGCCCACACCCCGGCCTCAGTGACACGTTTATTAGAGGTCGTAAACCGGATGTTCCCGGACGAAAAGGTCCTCTTGTTCGGGGCTGTAACGGGCAAAGATAGTACTACCATGGCGAAAATTCTCGCCCCCGCTTTCAGCAGAATCATCATCTCGACACCCGGTTGGTTTAAAAAAAGCGACCCGGAAGAGGTGTTCCGCCTGTTCAAGGAATATAACCCGGCAACCGAACTGATTGCAGACCCTCGAGAGGCAGCAGAAAAAACCAAGGAATTTGCCCGGGGCACCGTCCCGATTATTGTAACAGGTTCATTCTACATGATCGCAGAAGTGAGGAAATTGTATGTTCACTGAACGGCTTCGCAGTTTGACCCCCTACACTCCGGGGGAACAACCCCGGGAGAAAACATATATTAAACTCAACACCAATGAAAACCCCTATCCACCTGCACCTGCGGTGGCAGACATTCTCGGAAAGACTGTGATCGAAGATTTGAGAAAATATCCGGACCCGACCATGTGGGAACTGAGAAAAGCAATTGCCCGCCGTCACGGAGTGCAGCCGGAGCGGGTATTTACCGGAAACGGATCCGATGAAGTGCTTTCATTTATCTTTTACGGGTTTTTCGAAGCCGCGCGCGGGCCGCTTCTCTTTCCCGATATAACTTATAGTTTTTATCCGGTATTTTGTGATTTTTACGGAATCCCCTATTATCAGATTCCCGTAAACAGAGAGTTCCACATTGATTTAACCGATTACATAAACAGACCATCCTGCGGGACCATAATTGCGAACCCGAACGCCCCGACCGGTATCACGCTCCCGTTATCAGTCCTCAAGGAGTTCCTCGAATCGTATCCGCGGGGCAGCGCTGTAGTCATCGATGAAGCGTATATCGATTTTGGGGGAGAAACTGTGCTCCCCTTGCTCGAGGAACATGAGAATCTCATCCTTGTGCGGACCTTTTCAAAATCGATGTCTTTAGCAGGGATACGGCTCGGGTATGTGTTGGCATCGGAGAAGTTCATATCCGCTCTCTTTACGGTAAAGGACTCTTTTAACTCGTATCCGGTCAATACTCTCACTCAGCAGGTCGGGACCGCGGCAGTAAACAGCCGACAGTACTATGAAACCAGCATAGAAACAATTAAGCAAACCCGTGACTATCTCTCGAGCAAGCTTCGGGAGATGGGATGGACCGTGTTTCCATCCGAAGCGAACTTTGTCCTTACCGGAAGCCCCCGGCTCTCCGGAGAAGAAGTATATTCAGACCTAAAAAAACGGGGTATTCTTGTACGGTATTTCGATAAAGAGAGAATACGCCCGTATGTCCGCATCACTGTTGGCACGAGAGATCAGATTGATGTACTCTTGAAAGAGATAAGGAGGAGGTGAATTATGGAGTATCTATTGGACCGCAGGCTCATAGTTAAACAGGGGAACATCACCGAAATGAAAATCGATGCCGTTGTTAATGCTGCAAACAGCAGCCTTATGGGCGGCGGCGGTGTAGACGGCGCCATTCATAAAAAAGGAGGGCAGGCCATACTCGATGAATGCAAAGAGATACGTCAGCACAGATATCCGGACGGACTACCCACCGGTAAAGCAGTGATTACTTCAGGAGGGAATCTCCCTGTGTCGCACGTCATTCATACTGTCGGCCCGGTATGGCAGGGGGGGGATGAACATGAACACGAACTGCTTAAACAGGCATATACAAACAGTTTAAAACTTGCTTCCGAAACAGGGATAAATACGATTGCGTTTCCCGCTATCTCTACCGGTGTATACGGATTTCCCCGAGAGATTGCAGCTCCCATCGTGTATAAATCAATTAAAAACCATTTCAAAAACAGCAGTCTTCCCCGCGAAATCTACCTCGTGTTCTTTTCTTCTAAAGATTACACAACTTTTCTCGAATCGATAAAACCGCTGCTATAAGGAATTAATAGAGAACACCATTGTCACTTAACTGGAAAGAAATCGAGCTGATACTCGAAGAACTCACTTTGGTCGACGCGCACATACAAAAAATACGGCAACCCCGTTTTCACGCTCTCATTCTCGAACTTTACCTTCCAAAAGAACGGTTTCCCCTCTACATTTCTTTGGCACAAGGCAGGACGCGCCTGCATCGTTTGACAAGGCCTGTCAAAGGCTCGATTAAAACCCAGCGATTTGTTCAATTTCTAAAATCCAGGATTGGGGGGGGACGCATCACCGAGGCGTATCAGGTGGGAAAAGACCGTATCGTTAAACTTACCATTATCAGGGCAGGAGAGACCACACTCCTCTGGGTGCGGCTCTGGGGAGGGGCAGCCAATATTCTCGTAACCGATGCTGAAGGGACAATACTCGATGCGCTGTATCGACGGCCAAAACGGAAAGAAGTTTCGGGTGGGTTTTTCCATCCGGAGAAATCTCCTTCCCTTATTCCGGAAAAAAAAGGGAAAACAGAGTTCGAGATACGGGAGCTTCCCGGCGAAGGTCCGTTCAATGAAAAAATAGAAAAGCACTACTTCGACATTGAGAAAAACAAGGCAAGCGACCAGCAAAAGTCGGTTCTCCAAAAAAAAATTACTAAAAAAGAATCAAAAATCGTCACAACGCTGGAGGACCTCAAACACAAGAAGGACAACTACGAACAGTTTCAAAAATATAAACAGTACGGCGATCTTATCACATCCGGAATGCACCTGATACAGAAAGGGGACAAATGGTTCGAAACTGTCAATTATTTTAATGATGAGCAGGCAGTCAGCATCGAGTTGAAACCGGAAATGGGCCCTGCAGAGAATGCAGATTACTACTACAAACTGTACAAAAAAGCAAAATCCGGGCTGGATTCGTTGTTACGGGAAATCAAAAACCAGGAGGAAGAGCTGCACCGGGTCCGCAGTACCTTGCAGGAACTCCGGGAAACTGAAGACCCGGACCAGCTCCGCGAACTGTATGAATCGTATGCCGGCAGTGAAGAGAAAGAGACGGCAAAAGCCGGAAAGCAGCAGAGCGTGTACCCCGGACTGCAATTCCGCTCTCACGGTTTCACGATTCTCGTAGGCAGGAATGCTCGGGAAAACGATGAGCTCCTTCGCTATCACAGCCGGGGTAATGACTACTGGATCCACACCAGGGACTACCCCGGAGGCTACGTCTTTATCAAAGCTGAATCGGGAAAAAGTGTACCTTTAGAGACCCTGCTCGATGCGGGGAACCTCGCACTATACTACAGTAAAGCAAAAAAGGCCGAAGAAGCGGACCTCTACTATACTCAGGTAAAATATTTGCGGCGGCCGAAAGAAGGGAAACGGGGGCTCGTTATACCAACCCAGGAAAAGAACCTGTCTGTACAGCTGGACAAAGACCGGCTCAAACGGCTTCAAGAGGAACAACCCCAACAGCGGCGATGACGGTTTGCAAATTATGTAGCTTTGATTATACTGTACCTAATGAGCGAGGGTATTATACCGTCACATACATCTCATAAAACCGTCCGGGAACCTATTGTTGATGGAATTTTCTATCCCGGGGAGAAAGATGTACTCTATTCTGAAATCGAAAAGCTTTTTAAAACTGCAGACCAAACTATAGCGGATACTGCTCCCCGAGAAGCGGCGGCTATTATCTCTCCCCACGCCGGCTACACATTTTCGGGGCACGTTGCTGCTGCTGCGTTCCTCGCAGCCCGTAACCGGAAAATCAACACGGCGGTCATAGTAGGGCCGGTACATCGGGACCCTCGAGACGAAATCTACCTCACCGAATCTACGGCTTTTAAAACGCCCTTAGGAGAAATCGCGGTCAATGAACAGCTCGTCGAGGAAATGAATGGATTCAGTAATAAAATTGTCAAAAACGATATTCCTCATCTCGAAGAGCACTGTATTGAAACCCAGCTCCCTTTTATCCAATATCTCTTTCCTGATGCCGACATTGTCCCGATACTGATGGGAAAATCTTCGATGACCAATACGGAACTGCTGGTCCAATTGCTGCAGTTTACAGTAGCTGATATGATGGATACGACACTTTTTATAGTCTCGGCGAATATGAGTGCATATAAAACCTTACACGATGCCAAGGAGGGATATGAAGCGTGCATTCATATGCTACAAGAAAAGAAATGGCGGCAGATTATACATGCTGCAGAACATGGTACGATCGGGTCGTGTGGTGCCGGAGGCATTGCCTGCCTGCTCGCCCTATTCGGAGAAAAGATAAAAATTGATATAATGAAAACTGATAATTCTTCCCGGCTTGGAGATAAAACAGAAAAAATAATCTATTATGCCGGAATCTCAATGAGCAAAGAGGACAACGCATGATTTTCAACCTTACCGAGGAGGAAAAACAGATACTGCTGGATACGGCACGTGAAGCGATTGACGCGAAGCTCATGAACCGTAAACCCAGCTACAAGTCTCCTACTGAAACATTGAAAACGGTGTGCGGTGCATTCGTGACCCTGCACAAACGGGGCAGTTTGCGGGGCTGTATCGGTAATATCATCGGCACAAAACCGCTTATAGAAACCGTCAAAGAGATGGCTGTTTCATCGGCTTTTCATGATCCCCGTTTCCCGCCTCTTTCCAAAGAGGAGTTCAAAGATATTGATATCGAAATATCGGTGCTCTCCCCTCTTAAAAAAGTCGATTCGATCGACGAAATAGAGACCGGAGAACACGGCATATATATCCAACGGGGCGGGGCCTCGGGGGTGCTACTCCCTCAGGTTGCAACGGAACAGGGGTGGGACAGAGACACCTTTCTCACCCACACCTGCTATAAGGCGGGCCTGCCGGCATCCAGCTGGAGAGACCCTCAGACAGAAATCAGTATTTTTTCAGCAATAATTTTTGGTGAACATGATTAAAAGAGACATCATCCCCCTCGGCACCGGAACGGTAAAAATCGTAGAAGAAGCAGGAACATATCTCGGCATCCTCCTCTCGGGAGGTAAAAAGAACTATGCCTTGACCCAGTTCTCACAATTAAAACAATCCCCCGGATGGATTGTAAACGACAACTCCATCACCCCCTGGCACGTGACCGGCGTACTGGAACATGAGGGCAATACCTATTTTTACGGCCCGCATGAAGACGGAACAACGCTCCACGAGATCATATTCAATCCTCAACCGGAAAATATCCACTATATAAAGCGCTTAGCGGCCGCCCTTCTTCTCTTGAAACAGCGCTCGCAGCCGTTTCCGCCTCTGTATGGAAACAGTGTACTTTTTCTCAATAACGGCAGCACTCTCTTTCTCCCAACGGAGATAATACAGCGGGCCACCCCGCAACTGCCCGAGGAAACCCGCCGTGAAGGGGTCGATTATCTGATACACCCTGACCGGAAAGATGAAGAGGCTGCGGTCTTTACCTGCGGAGTTATTGCCTACCGGCTCCTTACAGGAGAGTTCCCGTTTACCGATGACCATGAAGAAATGCTTCACATCAAAATGCGTTCCAAATCAATTTTATCTTTGAAAATGGTAAAACCGGAGATCAAAAAGGATGTTTCCGATTTCGTCATGTCCAATCTCGAGACCGGGCACCCGCCGACGCTGCAGGATTGGATAACTGAAATAGACCGCTGGCTGGAAGAAGGGACCACGGAAACGATTACCGATGAACAGCGCACCCTGATCGAGACGGAAGCAGCAAAACATCAAAAGAAATCGGACAAATCTTTTTCTACGAGAACATTTCTCCAAAAGCACAAGGTAACACTTACCGTGGCCGCTGTCGGTACTGTCGCTGCTATCTGGTTTGTCGCGAGCCTGCTGAGCAATATCCTCGCACCACCGGTTACGGTAGGAATGGGACCCCGGGAGGTTGCACAGCTTTTCTATACCAGTATGAACACACTCGACCACATCACTATGGAAGACTGTGTGGCCCCAAAGGTGGCGAAACAAAGGCTCAACGAGGTGATGCATCTCTATGTAATCAGCAAGATGCGCATGGCCAACGAAGGGAGATCGGGGATCATCAGCGCACCGGAGTGGGTCGAACAGGGGAAACCCCCGATTGGGGAATCAGAGACGATTTACGGTATAAACGACTTGCAAATCCGTGCCGTCACAGAGACGGAAACCGAAGCACGGTACCGGGTCTCGTATCAAAAATATGCACCGTCCCAACCGGAAGGGGACAGAGGCGAGCAGCCGGGCACTTCCGAGCTGATGGAACAAGGCCCGCTTACCATTGCCGTAATGGGAAATAGCGAAGAGGTGTTTCTCCGCAATACAGGGAACTATTGGGAAATCTACAGAATCGATGTAGTCGAATCCGAGAGACTTTCTCCTATTCAGCCAGCAAGGACGCAAGATAGGTAATGAGAGCACCGGTTATCAAAACCCCGCCTCCGACCATCAAACCGGTCCCGAGATCGCTCATCAGATACGGATCGGATCCGGGAAAGATATCCTGACCGAGAAAATAGGTAAGCAGCCCGGCAGTTTCAACTAGAATACCCCCGATCAACACTCCAGTCCCCACACCAAAGAGCGTTTCCTTTTTTGAAAAAACCTCCTTCGGCTCTTTCCCCGGCTCAGGGACAGTGTCGGGGGCCCTTTCAGCTTCCGGCTCCTGTTCTCGGGCAATTTGCTCTTCCTCGGCAGGCCCTTTTCCGCCGGGTTCTTTCTCTTTTACCGGTTCGATCGGCTCACCCTGAAAATCATTTGACTCCCAAAAGGTGACCACTTCCTCATCGATCGGTGTTATCTCGAGCGGGTTTTCCGGTGTTTCTATAGGAAGGAATGCCATTTCATTTGCTTTGATAATAATCGTCTCGACGACCTCTTCGGTTGCTTCCGGACCGTCTTCTTCAGGAAGAGAAGGTGTTACCATTTTTACTTTGTTTACTTCAACTTCCCCTTCAAAACAGTAGACACGGACCATAGATTGATCGAAATTGCCCTCGATACCTGCTATGATATCGTAACCGAAATCGGTCCCTCTCACCCCGGCGACAACACTCGGTCCGCGGATAGAAAAGGATTCGTTTCCAACGAGCCTTTCCACCTTCGCCCTCACTCTGCCGTAGGTAAGCGCCACCGAACCTCCGCCTTTGCTCTCTACTTGCTGCAGGGTAAAACTGGTATTCTCCGATATTTTGAGTACATTGCGCGCACCCGTGAGCTGGATTTCGAGAAAAGTACCGCTGCCCGTGCTGAGATAATCGCCTGCTTCGAGTTCTAACCCGATCACCTCGTCATAATAGAGATCATACTCGGTAACACCGCTGTCCCGGGAAAGCGTAAAGGTGTTCCCCTGTGCATATAGTATCGTTGCCCCACCGGCCCCGCCCTGCTGGGCAGCTGCGGGGGAAATGCTCATACACAAAAGGACGAGAGAGATGATTAGTATCTTCTTCATAACCTTAATACTACAGCAAAATGGGGTTATTTTCAATAAAAGTTCGAATTTCTACACATTGAGACGGAGAAAACCAGTGCACCGAAGGGATATGGCGGAAAAAGGTAATCTGCCGTTTAGCATACCGGCGGGTGTTCCGCTTTATCAACTCTTTTACCCCGTTGCCGGTAAGGCATCCCCATCTCCGCATCAGAAAAAACTCCTTATATCCGATTCCCCGCATACCCGGATCTTGCTCGGTATACCCCGCTTGCAGTAACTTCCTGATCTCATTCTGCAGCCCCTGTTCGAACATCAATTCCACCCGCCGGTTTATCCGAGCATACAGTTCGTCTCTGTCCTTGCTAAGTCCGATGATAAGCGGGGTTATGCCTTCTCTGACCATATCCGGAACCGGAAACAGAGAAAGCGGTTTTCCGCAGGTGCGGTACACTTCCAAAGCACGGGTAACGCGGTATGTATCCTGTTTTGAAATCTTCTCCGCACTCCGAGGGTCAACACGCTGCAGTTCTTCGTACAGTGCGGCCGCCCCCCGCCGTTCGAGTTCTTCCCGGACCTCTTCTCTTACTGCTCTATCCGCAGGAGGAACAGGAGGAAGGCCGTACAAAAAACTTTTCAGATAAAACGCGGTACCGCCGGAGACTACCGGTATCCGGTTTCGCGAGCGTATCTCCCCGGCAAGCACATCGGCCTTTTTGACAAACTCCCCTACCGTAAATTGTTCGTTAGGATTTTTAATATCGATAAGATGATGAGGGATGGTCTCGCGCAGTGACGGTCCCGGTTTCGCCGTTCCGATATCGAGCCCTCGGTACACTTGAAGACTGTCGGCACTTATTATTTCAAATCCTGATGAGAACAGGCGGGCAATACATTCGGTTTTCCCTACTGCTGTAGGTCCGAAGAGAACAATAATCGTTTCGTGGTTCGTGTGCAGATTATTCTTCGATACGGAATTCAACCTTTTTCGTCAAGATTTGCTTTATTGCAGTCGAGACAATTTTACCATTGTTTTCTTGAACCTCTTCATCATCAGTGATCGTAATCTGGACTGCTCTGCGGATAGCCGCACAGGTCAATTCGTACATGTTTCCCTTGTAATTGACAAGGAGGTCTAATGGTAAAATCAATTGTTTTCTCCCTTTCCGTGTTTTATGCCGTATTATCTCAAATAAACTAAAAAATGTAAAGAAACGGTCATCGGATCTTTCGCGCCTCGGCGGCGATCCGTTCAGCGGCTTCATGCTGGTCGAGGGCCCCGACGTCCAGTACTACATCGACAAAACCGAAATCATTGTTATCGATATTGTACAGCTGCATGAACCGATTACTGTCCTTCTTATCACGCCGCCTCGTCTCTTCGAGTACTTCCTCGAAACTGCCCCCCTCCCGTCGGCGGATCCGCTCCGCCCGAACTTCGAGCGGAGCATCGAGAAAGACCTTCAAATCGGCATCCTCGAGCATCCAGATTGCAAGCCGTGAGCCCAAAACACAATCGCCCTTTTCCGCCATCTCCACCTGTCGTGTATCGAGATGACGGTCATAGCTAAAATCGGTCTGGGCTTTTTGATAGAGCTCTTTAAAATCAATCCCCTCCTCATCGGCCATGGTATGAAAGGTGTAATTGATCAATTCCAATCCAAGTTTTTCCGCAACCAATCTGCTGACTGTTGTGTTGCCGCAGCCGCTTTTTCCGGATATCGCTATTTTTATTCCCTTTTTCATTGCTCTACTCTACGTTACGTAATTGCTCCCGCATTTTTTCAATTGCGTCTTTACTACTTATAACAGCTTGATTGACATCCAATATGACACTTTTCGATCCGATCGTGTTGATTTCTCGGTTTAGTTCCTGACAGATAAAATCCAGCTTTTTCCCTGCCGGGGCCTCAGAGCCGAGTAATGCAGTAAAGCTTTCGATATGAGCACGGAGCCGCTGCAGTTCTTCACTGATGCTGTATTTCACAAGTAAGACTGCAGTCTCCGCGTATACCCTGTTCTCATCAACACCTTCTCCTAAAAGCTGCGTAAACCGCTCCATGAGGTTGCTCTTTATTTTCTCTTCGAGTTCCTCGCTGTGACTTTCAATGGCTGCAACCGACTGCTGTAATATCTCGATTTGCATTGCTATGTCCTTTTTTGTCTTCTCTCCTTCCTGCTTCCTCGTCTGCTCGAATGCCTCAAGACTGCGAGATGTAAGGGGATGGAGTGTCCGCCAGAGTGCTTCAATATCGACCACGTTATCGCTTTTCAGCACTCCTTCCATCCTTATCAGATGGGAGAGCCGGGGTCTGCCCCGTACACCGGTCACTTGCTGCAACTCCTTTAAAACGGCCGCGTACCGCTTAGCGGTAGTATAGTCGAGATACACCTGGGGGTCTTCTTCAAACTCTCTCATTTTGCAGTACAATTCGACACGTCCTCTTTCTATCTTTTGAGAAAGAAGGTCCCTCATTTTCGGTTCGAGCCGGCTTGCGTGCTGGGGGAGATTGATAAAGAGATCGAGGTATCGGTTGTTGTACGATTTAATTTCTACAGACAGATGCATTGTTTCATCTTTATATTCTGAAAAACCGTATCCGGTCATGCTTTTCATGCCTGTAACCTCTGTCCGTTGTTCTCTTTTCTTTGATTTTTCTCAGAAACTGTAGTATACAGCGCGTGGCTTACTGTCCAGTTGTCTCCGGCACCCATCGTGATAAACAAATCTCCCCGCCCGAGT
>CAZQKT010000082.1:0-16229 GCA_964594055.1 uncultured Spirochaetales bacterium | reverse complement strand
CAAGCGTTTGGGAAAGGAGTGACCGAAACGGGCGAAACTGTATCTATGGTTTTTAAAAGTATAGGATTGCTGTTTAGGGGTATCAATTTTCGGGAGGCTGTCTCCGGACCGATACGTATTACCTACTATGTCGGAGAAGTCGCCTCGCAGGGGTTCAGTCTCAGTCTGAAGGACGGGATATCGTATTTATTTCGGTTTTTGAGTGTATTAAGTGTTGCTCTTTTTATTATGAACTTATTACCGATTCCGGCCCTAGACGGGGGACAGTTTGTTCTTTTCCTCATAGAAGGAACTACGGGACGGGAACTCAAACCGAGGCTGGTATATCGGTATCAAATGGTAGGAATGACGATACTCATCGGGTTGATAATTTTTACGACGTTTAACGATATCTTTTTTCTCGTACAACAGTAATAGTCATGGAAAGCGGATCGAAAAAACATACAATTGTCTGTTTCTGCGAAAAAAATGTCGAAATAACTGTTCCGGAAACAATAAACCTAAAAAAGGACCCCGATGTTGAAGAGCACATTTTAGAAGGAACGTTTCTCACCTACACCTGCAATTTTTGCGGAAAAGAATTAAAACCTGAATTGCCTGTCCATATCGTTGATTACAGCAGAGACATTGATCTTTTTTTTATCCCCGAACACGAGCGGGGCGCCTATTTGAGCGGGAAAAACCAATTTCCTCCCTACAAGCGGGTTGTTATCGGGTATCCGGAATTGGTTGAAAAGATCAAACTGTATCGGTGGGACCTAGATGATAGAATTATAGAAATTATTAAGTTTTATCTGCTGGAAAAAGCAGGGGGAAGCCCGGAGATAAAAGTATATCTCGATGCCTTTGAAGACGATCGGCTCGTTTTTCATCTCCATGGAGTAAAACAGGATGAAATAGGCATAGTGCATATACCGTTGAGTTTCTATAAAAAAACGGAGGAACAATTCGACGAAATTAGTTCGGACGATCAATTTAGCGAACTGCTGCACCCTCCCTATATTTCAATACATAAAATATATATAGGAGATTCCTGAATTGAAAAAAACCCTGCTTATTTTTGTGTTGATCTTGCTAGGAACGTACAGCTACTGCGACAGCCCGCGGGTAGTAGTGAACAACGGACATACCGGAGCAGTCCGCTCACTTACATATCATCAGGAATACGATCTTCTGTTCTCCGCAGGTGATGACGGGACGGTCCGCTGTTGGAACGCCTCTACCAAAGAACTCGTCTACAAAATCCGTGTATCGCACAATCCTATCGAAAAGTTTGCTCTCGACCCGGGAAGGCCCCGGATTGCAATCGTAGAAAAGATCGATGCAAAAACCTTTAGATTAACAGTATGGAACTGGCAGGAGAAAAAAGAACTGTTCTCGAAAGAACTTGGTGAAGTTCCTCTATATATAGGGTTTTCGCCGAAAGGATCGTATCTCGCTTACTCAATAACCAAATGGGACAGTTTGGTTTTGCTTGATGCCGAGTCGGGAGAACAGACCCCGTACTTAAGAGACGGCTTCGGCATTGTTTCCGGGTTTATCATCTCTGCGAGCGAGAAAACGATCATGACCTACAATCCATCCGGCACTATTCACTATTGGGACATTACAGGAGGTTTCAGAAAACAGCGGATATCTACAACTTCCGATATCACTACCTTCTCTTTTACGAGCAATCTCCGATACATGGTTGGTTCCGATGGTAACAGACTCTACATGATAGATCTCACAAATGGGAACGAAGTCGTATCCCTTCCTATAAGCGGCATTACAGCCGTCTCTACAAATCCACTTTCAAACACGGTTGCCTGTGTCGCCCGCAGAGAATCCGAAGAAGACCAGACCATATTTCTCATCGATTTGGAGGACAGAGTACGGATTGAGCGAAGGTACACTATGCCCATTGAAGAACGGATTACCGATGTAACGGTTTACATGAACTCTATCTATACGTCGAACGTAAACGGCTATATCACCGAACACAAGATTAGATGGTCAACACGCCAAGATTTCGGTGCCGGCAGTCTCAAAGAGATAACCGACATCGCTTTCACAAAAGACCAGTTGCTGCTTCCCTCGGCAGAAGAAATTTTTATAGTTAATTCCGATTTTCTAAAGAAGACAAAAAAAGATGAGAACAAAATAAGACCGGAGTATGTGTATATCACGGAACATCCCAATCCGTTTCAAGAAAAAATCGGAATCGAAGCCGTTTCAGACAGAGATCTCCTGCTGTGGACGAAAGGAGAATCTGCAGGGAAAATGGTATATTTTAATCCGTTTTTCGGCAGCACCGGAAACAGTTACGAAGATTTCGATAGCCCTTTGAAAGATATCTACATCGATACTAACCGGATACTCACCCTTGAAGAAAATGGGACGTGCAGAATACTCGAAAAAGATACCTTCCGTGAACAATTCACCTACTCTTCTTTCGGACTCGAGACAGTTGCATGTGCAGAAGAAGTAATAATAGCCGGGAAAAGCAGATCAACCGGGTTCAGTGTCCCTCTTCTTCAAATCAATCCCGAAACAGGTGAGACCGTGCCGATCTATGACAGCAATGCATTAACATTCGATCTGATGTACGATGAGAACAACCGTAGATTGTACAGTCTCGGACTGCAGAAGGAAGGAGAAACATTCTCCACTGTGTTAAAGGAACATACCGGCCGAAATTTTGATCTCACCTATACACTCCAAACATTCAAAGGAGAAGATTTGGATGCGGCATTTACGATGGAACACCGACCGACTACACTCTATTCAACAATCGGTTATAACGGCATCGAGGTCTTTCCGTTTTCTCAAGAAACCGTCTTCGAGAGGGGAGATCATATTCCCCGGAAAATCGTTATTCACGGCAGCTATCTGTTTAGCTTGAACCGGAACTCCACCGTTACAGCCTGGGACAAGAATACCGGCGAGTCCCTGTTTGATCTCTACGTTTTCAAAGATTCGAACTGGCTGATACTACTTCCTTCCGGGCAGTATTACAGCTCCCCCGGGGCAAAGCGGTATATCAATTTTTATGATGGTACCGAAAGGTACAGGGGAGATACTGCCTCGTTTCGATTAAACGAACAGTCTTCACAAAGCTCGTCAGATTATTATTAGTGGCCCGTCTTCCCGGTCTCAATCATGCCCGGGATTTTTGGATACTACCGAAACGGCCTTTTCTACGGCCTTCTTTACTGTATCGGCGTAAACACTCCTGTCCATAGATTGGGCATATAATTTTCCTTTTAATGATGCCCGATAAGCAGGGGGTACATTGTTTAATGCGTAGGCAGCCATATCCAAAACACACTCTTCGCATTTGCAGATCGTACCTTCCGAGTCTTCCTGCAGCTGTCTTTCGAGTTCATCTAAAACTAAACGTTCCGCTTCGTTGACGAGAAAATCAAAATTGTACGAATCTTGAAGACCCATAATTCACCTCTTTTCTATTTTTTCCTGTTTTCACCGTTTTTTCAAGGGGAATCGTAAGAGAGAGGTTCAAATTTTGCATACTGGGGAAGAAAAGCAATTTTTATCGTATCCACAGGACCGTTTCGCTGTTTCGCGAGGATCAACTCCGTTATATTATTCGAAGCCCCCTGCTCCTCCTCTTCGTTCGAACTCTGTCGCTCCCGATGGAGAAAAATCACTACATCAGCATCCTGCTCGATCGAGCCGGACTCCCGTAAATCCGCAAGAGTAGGCCGCTTCCCCTCGGTTTCACGACGCACCTGAGAAAGTGTTATCACCGGAATATCGAGTTCACGGGCAAGCGCTTTCAAGGACCTCGATATTTCGGCAATTTGTTCATGACGGGGGAGCTCTCTGTTTTCACTACTGACTAAGGTAAGATAATCGATAAACAGGACCTGAATATTATGTTTCGATTTCATCCGCCGGGCACCCGCCCGTAAATCGAGCAGCCTGATATTTGGTGAATCATCGATATACAAAGGGGCCTCATAGATCTTCCCCGCTGCATCGGCTAAATCATGAAAATTGGCAGGAGAAAGCATGCCGGTACGCAGCTTTTTCGAATTAAGCCGGGCTTCAGCGGCAATAAGCCGCTGCATAAGGGCCATGTCCGTCATTTCCAGGGTAAAAAACCCGACAGGAATATGATTTTTAATTGACATATTCGCCGCCATGGTCAGTGCTAATGCCGTCTTGCCGACAGAAGGACGCGCCCCTATGACGATAAACTCCGATTTTTGAAATCCTGCAGTCAACTGGTCCAGTCCATCGAATCCGGAAGGAACTCCGGTATAGTGTTCCTTGGTATGATACAGTTTTTCTATTGCAGCAATCGTATCTGTGAGAATCTCCCGAACTGCCTTATACGTCCTGGAGTTCTGTTTGTCGGTTATGTCAAATATCTTCCGTTCAGCCTCTTCAATAATAAATCGGCCTTCTTTCGACTCATCATGGGCACTCGCAACAATCTCCCCGGCGATCTTAAGCAGATTCCGTCGGATGCTGCATCCTTGAACTATTCTGGCATAATATTCGACATTAGCACTGGTGGGCACCGCAGAGGTAAGCGAAGATATATAGGCGCTGCCCCCGCAGGATTCGAGGGTACCTTCTCCCCGAAGCTCTTCCGTGAGCGTGATAATATCGATCGCCTCCCCCTTCTGAAACAGTTCGATAATTCCCTGAAAAATTTTTTGATGGGAGATTTTATAGAAATCATCCCCCCTCAAGAACTGAAGTACGGTGGTAAGGGATTCACTGTCTAAGAGGAGGGCACCTAATGTGGCTACTTCCGCCTCTTCATTGTGGGGTGGAATTTTGTCTTTTAACGCAGTGTTTACCACCGTAAGAAATATCTCCCGTATTAGAGCTCTTTGGTGCTACATCACTGGTCTGCGGCTTGGTTAACTGTCACCTTGAGAGTTGCTGTATCGTTGTCGTAGAGCTTGATCTTTACTTCATATTCACCGAGCTCTTTTATATTGCTGCCGACAATTTCAATTCTTTTTCTTTCAACGGGGGTTCCCCGTTTTTCCAATTCTTCAGCTATGGTTGCATTGTTTACACTGCCAAAAAGTTTTCCGGTTTCCCCGGCAGGCCTCTCGAGTACAATCTCCTCACCTTCCAACCGCTCTTTTAGAGATTGCGCCTCTTTTCGTTTTTCCTCTTTTCTCTGTTCGATCGCCTCTCTTTTCTGCTCGATAAGCACGCTGTTCTGTTTTGTGTGAGGAAGAGCAAATTTCTTGGGAAGAAGATAGTTGCGTCCGTATCCGTCTGCCACATCACAGATGTCTCCTTCTTCTCCTAAGTTCGGTACATCTTTTATAAGAATAACTATCATATTTTCATTACTCCTTTCTTAGTTTTATCCACAGTTCAGAAACTCCGAGGCCCGGAATTCCTATTATTAACAGAAAATTGAGCCCCGGAATCATAAACAAAAATACCGCCCCAAACCCGAACAAAAATCTTAAGCCCCGGGAAACATTGTATTTTTCAAATAGATGCCGGATTATGGCCACTCCCTGTAACCCATACAAGAACAGAAACACCAGTCCGCTGTTCCAAAAGATATAACTCAAAAAGCCGAGCCCGATCAGGCTGTCAAACAGTACACCTGTCCAGGAAAAAAGAAGCGGCCATATAAAAAAGTCCGGAAGTGAAAACCGGGAAAACGGTGTTACCCTGCCGCCGATGCTTCTCTTTCCGATAGCAGTACCGGCACGCCAATTTCCGGCAAGCACCATGAAATAGAGAAACAGGAAATTTCTTAACAGAATTTTCCGTGCCATTTCGAAAATTCTCTCCGTCGTCACCATGCCGCCGAACATCAATCCGGCTGTACTCTCCGCTGTAAAAGCCTGGGAAAACGCTTCCAGCATCAGGTCCATCTGGTCTTTTATAAAATCAATGTACGCTTCACTTCGCATCATTACCACAATGACTACGATGCCGACCAGCCCGGTAATGACTGTCGCTGCCAACAGTTTATACAAGTTCCTGTGTATATACTCATTATGCGCGTTTACCGCTGCCAGCCCCGTCATAAGTAAGACCGGAATGACCATTTCGAGCATTAACAGAGTAGTGCGTAACGTGCCGTTTTCAATTTTTCTCGTACTGAAGGCGGCAAAAATAAATATAAAAAACAGTACGATCCCGAAGCTGTACAGCTGCGTTATCAGTCCTCTTCTTATAAACAATACCTGCAGCGGTATGAGAAATACCAGAAAAAAGATACCCAGTTTGTAGAAAAGCAACGATACTAGAGAAAAGCCGAGAAGATCAGTCCAACTGCTTCTCCATGGACCTATATTCATACTAATGCTTTACAAACGGAAGCATTGCCAGCATTCTTGCTCTTTTGATATGCTTTGCCAGCTCCCTCTGATGTTTTGCACAGGTTCCGGTGATCCGGCGCGGCAGGATCTTCCCCCGTTCGGTAACGAATCGGGAAAGCGTTTCCGGATTTTTATAATCGATCTTCACATTCTGGGTGCAAAACCTGCATACTTTCTTTCGAAAATAAACACGCCCTCTCGGTCTTCCTCCTCCGCGGGAGTCGCCTCGGCTGTAATTATCGGAGTCGGAACTGTCCCGGTCTCTATTCCTGTCCCGGTCTCTGCCCTGATAGCCCCTTCCGGAATCCGCACTGCGTTGTGTTGTTTGGCTGCGCTGGTCCTGATTCGTATTAGAACTCTGCGTATTGGTTTGTTCAGTTTTTTCTTCTGCCGTGTTATTTTCTCTCGTATCTTTATCACTCACTAGTGTGCTCCTTGATTAAAACGGTATATCATCTTCAAAATTGTCATCATTCGCAACTCCGTTATCACCCCCGCCGGAAAAATCGTTTCCGGAGCCGGAGCCGGAGGAACCGGAGGACCCGGAATCGCCGCCCTGTCGTGTTCCGCCTGCGCCTCCTAACAGCTGCAGATTAATTGCCGATATCTCGACTTTGCTGCGCGGTTGACCGTCCTGTTCCCAGCGGTTCTGCCGCAATTCACCTTCAACAGCAACCTGTTTTCCTTTAACGAGATACTGATTAAGCGCTTCAGCCGTTCTTCCCCACAATACAACATCGAAAAAATTCGCTTCTTCCACCCACTGGTCACCGCTTTTTCTTCTCCGGTTGACCGCAAGTGAGAATTTGCATACTGCAAATCCATTGCTCGTATATTTCAGTTCTGCATCCCGGGTAAGTCGGCCCACGATAATAACTTTATTGATATCATTCATGAGACTTCTCCACGTAATTCGGGGTATCTACTTTTCCTTATTTACAAAGAGATACTTTAAGACATCAGATCGAATTCTAAGGGATTTATCAATGCCGCTTATCGATTCAGGGTCCATTTCAGCTTCAAAGAAGTAGTAGTGACCTCGATCTTCTTTTTTTACGGCATAGGTAAGATTACGCTCGCCCATGTCCTCTTCTTTGACGATAGTTGCCTGGGCGTTCTGAAACAAACCTTTTACAAACTCTTTCCCTGCATTATATTCCTCTTCTCTGGCAGGGAAAATAAATACTGCCTCGTAACTTCTCATCTCTCCTCCTTGCGGTCGTAGTACCTGACTATCCGGTTCCACTGCATATCATCTCTTCTGCCGGACCCGAATGTAGGTTTATTTCTGATCTGAATGACCACCCTGCTCATAGCCGAGCAGAGAGTCTTCAGATAAAGAGGCCCGTGAAAAATAACACAAAACATGGTGAATGTCAATTCCGGATGGGAGCGTTTTCAGATTTACCGGAACCCGTCGCAGTACTGTTTCATGAGTTCTGCAAACTCATCCCCGTCAATTGCCTCCACCTCGAGTGGACCGAGAACCTCAGGGGCGAGCCATTCTTCCTTTATATACCCCCAGACAGGTACGTATCCGGCAATTTCTGCATCGCAGGGCCGACCACTCGATTTGAAGTGGCCGATCTGATCATCAAAGAACAATGCCCGGTTATACCCTGTTTTTTTCATCACCATCCTTATAAACCCCGGTTTCTGCTCATCTCCCGAGCAACGAACCCGCTCCAAAGGCCAGGTTACCCCGTAAGCCCGCAGCACCTCGTCGATAAACTCCTCTTTTTTCGTCGAAATGATGTAGGATTGGTCCGAGGCCGCAATACGGCCGAGAATTCCTGAAACCTGAGGGAAAAGCGGATTAAGCCGCAGCCAGGTTGCTTTGTCCTCTTCGAGGAGCTTGGTTCGAGCCGAATAAAAATAATTACGATAGCTCTGTACCGTTTCCGTTGGTAGGGCATTGCGAATACGGTCGAAATCATCCTGGTTCTCGAGAGGAATTCCTTTAAAAATACATTCCTGCAAAATGATAAAATCTTCCCCGGAGCGAATAAAAGGCCGATACGATCTGAACGTCTCCACCTCTTCGAAAGAAACGCTTACCGGCCGTTCTTTTCGGTACAAATGAAAAAATCCAATCCAGGAACTGACGAAACATTCAATAACGGAATCGCAGATGACTCCATCGAAATCTATGCAAATGAGAGGCTTTTCACACATACGCTGTCCTTTACGGTTTACAGTTTTACACTTTTCTGCTTTTATTCTAATGGAACTGTACACATGAAACTGTATGAAAATTTTTGATTCTCTACAACCGGACAACCGTTTTACCCACACCATTCTCACCGGCGATATCGGCGGGACTAACACAACCGTCTCCTGTATCGGAGTTGCTCCCGATTCATACAGCCTTATTACAAAAAAAAGATACAAGACCGCTGAGTTATCGTCCTTTCACAAACCGGTCCTCACTCTATTCGAGACGGCAAAAAAATCGCTCCCCCCGTCACTCTACCCTTCCCACTGTTGCCTCAGTGCGGCCGGACCGGTCGAAAACAACCGCTGCCGCATGTCAAATGTGGATACGGTTATCGATGGAGACCATATTAGTGAAACCACCGGCTTAGAAACGCTTATCATCAATGATTTTCTCGCTTTAAGCTATTCCCTGCCGCTGCTGGATTACAAAGATCCTGCTGTAATAACCGAAATACCGCATCCTGACGGAACGCTTTCGCAACCTTCGGGTAACGCACGGACAGTTATCGGGGCAGGTACCGGCCTCGGGGTAGGCTATCAGGTAAATTACGGTGGAAAGATATTTGCTTTTCCTTCCGAAGGAGGGCATTTCGATTTTCCGGCCTTTGATGAAGAAACCGAAGAGCTGAAACGATATGTTACCCGAAATCGCGGTGAATATCCGGGGACGGAACTGTTTGTATCGGGCAGGGGCATCGTCAATATCTATCATTTTTTTAAGGAGAGCCGGGGGCTACCCGGGGGCGGCCCGCTGCAGCACATCGATGAAGCTCCGGATAGCGAAAAACCCTCTCTCATTGCGGGTAAAAGCCGGGAAAACAAATTTTGCCGGGACATTATGCTCTTGTTTGTAAAAATGTACGGCAAGTTCGCAGGAAATATCGCGATAACATTTTTACCCGGAGCCGGCCTCTTTCTTGCCGGAGGAATCGTTACAAAAAATGAAGATCTCTTTTTATACGACAATCTGTTTATGCATTATTTCGAAAGTAGTTATAAATCGAACATCAGGGATATTTTGAAAAAAACACCTGTGTATATCATAAAGGATTACGGTGTGTCCCTCTTTGGTGCTGCTCACGCTTTCGACAATCTCTCTGATTAAGAGGAAAAACATGGCTTCTGCAATACATATTTCAAAAAAAATTCAATCAAAAATGAAAGAGAAACAGATCGATATCGCACTGACCGAGAAAATACTCAATAACTATAATAGCGGCGTCTATGATACTGTAAAACCGCTGCAAGTAAGTTCTATTCCCGATATCGATGGGGACACCATACTCGACCTAACAAAAGATGATTTCTCCGTCGCGTTTGAGCGGGCGGCAGTAGAACAATCTCTTGACAGCATTAACGCCCCTGCCGAGTTGCTCGAGCTCTCGGAAGTGCACAACAATACGCTCACTTTCACAAGGGAAAGGCTACAACACATCGGCACCCGGCTCTACCCGTTTTTTTCTTACGGAATACTAAACGGGGGCTCGGCCACGAGTTATATCGACACAAAAAAGAACCGTTCGTATAGCCCGATCTTATTCGATATGTTATACGATCTCTTTCAGTCGATTGCACCGATGTGTAAGGGCAACCCTAAAGGTGTTACACCGGGATACATCAACCCAGACCGTACTCCCGGTGCCGATTATCTGACACTCAAATTACGGGCTCTTTTACTCGAGGCACTACGGTATCAAAAGCTGTTCCCGGATACTGCGGAAGGAGTACCGCTTTTTCCCCTTTTTCAAATGACAAGCCCCTTTACCCACGAAAAAGTAGAAAAGGCGTTCGCCTCGTATCAGGAGAGCCCCTTTCTCAAAGATCTCATAAATCAGACTGCTATTGATGCAGCCAAGCCACTGACGGGAATCCAGCCGCTTTTAGCCGCCTTCAGCCACAGCAGCGAAGGAGAGGTAAAGTTCATCTTCACAGAAGCCCACGGAAAAAAAGATGAGGTGCTCGCTATTCCGGGCGGCCACGGACAGAACTTTACGGCCCTGAAAGACTGCTATCGGGAACTATACGAACAGGGAAAGCGGTTCGTGTCGTTGGGAAATGTGGACAATAACGGGTATACGGTCAATCCTGTATCACTTGCCTTGCTCGCCCTCTCCGGTAGACAGGCGGGGTTCGAGTTTTCTCACAAAACACAGATGGATGTTAAAGGCGGGGTATTGATCTATGATCAAAACAATCATTTGAATTGCGGCGACTTGGGGGCGGCCGTTTCCAAAGAAGAAATTGAGAAGGCGGAATCGGAGGGCAGGCCCATCCTCTTCAACTGTGCTACCGCCATATTCAATCTAGAGTATCTTGTGAAAAATATCGATTACATCAGTGAACATCTTCCCATGCGGTTCAGTGACCAGGAAAAGGACGCAGGAAAGTACTCCCAGGCCGAACAGATTACCTGGGAGGTAATCGGACTACTCGACGATTTGTACATATTCGCAGTAAACAAATACGAGCGGTTTCTTGCAGCAAAAACACTGATGGAAAACATCATCTCCAGCGGTATCGCTTTAGACCATCCGAAGTACCCGAAAAACCTCAAAGAGATAAGCAAAAAAATCTCTTCCGGCTTGTACAAAAAACTCGCCGGTGCGTTCGGATTAGAGCTTACAGACGGCCGATGGGAAAAACGGTGAAATAACCTCCGTTTTTATTTGACAACAGAGGAGCACTGCCCCATACTATACTAGTTCAAGGAGGCACTACTTTATGGAAAACCAGACGATCCCGAAACTGTTTCAAGAAATTGTTAAAACCTATCCCGAAAAATCGGCACAGCTGAGTAAAGACAGTGACGGGGTTTTTCAATCTACTACCTATCAAACCATGTACGAAGAGGTACAGGTCCTCGCTTCAGGACTCCTTTCTCTCGGTGTAAAGAAAGGGGATCATGTGGGTCTCATCTCGGATAACCGTAAAGAGTGGTTTCTTGCAGACCTGGCCATTTTGAGTATCGGAGCGGCGGACGTTCCCCGCGGATGCGATTCAATGCCTCAGGAGATTAGCTATATACTCGAGTTTGCAGACTGTCAAACCAGCTTCGCAGAAAACGAAGCCCAGCTCGAGAAGATACTCACCCATAAAAAAGATATACCGAAATTAAAACAGATTATCATTTTCGACCCCCAGTTTACAAAAGAATCGGGTATTTTCGATAAATTTAAACAGTTTCTCACCGGTGTTCAGATTTTCACTTTTAACGAAATCATGGACAAGGGTAAAGAACATCTCGAAGAGCATCCGAATGATGTAAACAATATAATCGAAGCGGGCACTTCGATGGACCTTGCCACTATCATTTTTACATCCGGGACCACCGGAGAGCCGAAAGGGGTCATGCTTACCCACCGTGCCTTTCTCAATCAAGCCTTAAACGTCAATAAACTGATCGAGGTCTCCTCCAACGACATATGGCTGAGTGTCCTCCCGGTATGGCACTCGTTCGAACGGATTATGCAGTATGTCTCTCTCGCCCACGGCTGCGCTTTGGCGTACTCCAAGCCGATCGGCAAAATCATGCTGCAGGATTTTGCATCCGTGCGGCCCACCTGGATGGCTTCGGTCCCGAGAATCTGGTCTTCTCTCCAAGCGGGAATATACCGAAATATCAACGCGGAAGGGGGGATCAAGAAGACCTTGTTCCATTTTTTTGTAGGTATCGGTGCAACCCATGCCGCTTTAGGACGGTTGGTAAAGGGACTGCTCCCCGAGTTTAAAAAGCGAATTCGGGCCCTTGATTTTCTTGTTGCCATTATTCCTTACCTCTTGCTTACCCCGCTTAAAGCACTCGGGAATGCGTTGGTCTTCAAAAAACTCAAAGCAAAGCTTGGGGGAAGATTTGTAGCAGGGATTTCGGGAGGAGGGGCCCTCCCCGAAGCCGTGGACAAGTTTTTCTCCGCGGTAGGTATTCTCGTTCTCGAAGGGTACGGTTTGACGGAGACCGCACCCGTGCTCGGCGTGAGAACACAGTGGAAACCGATTTTCGGTACCGTCGGACCGGTGTTTCCCAATATGGAATTAAAGATTGTTGATGAAGAAGGGAACACGCTGCCTCCCGGGCGAAAGGGCGTGGTGTACGCCAAGGGCCCCCAGGTTATGCTCGGATACTATAAAAAACCGGAAGAGACTGCGAAAGTACTTACCGAGGACGGATGGTTTAATACGGGGGATTTGGGCGTACTTACGCACAATAACGAACTGAAGATCGTAGGCCGGGCAAAAGACACCATTGTACTGCTCGGTGGAGAGAACATCGAACCGGCCCCGATCGAAGAGAAACTCACCGAATCGCCCTACATCGAACGTGCCGTGGTGCTCGGCCAGGACCAGAAGTTTTTAGCAGCCCTCATTGTCCCGGACACCGAAGCCTTAGAAGGGCACGCAAAAGAGAACAATATCTCTTATATCAGTACGGACGATCTCATGGAGAGCCCCGAAATTCTGGAATTGTACAATGAAGAAATCGCAAATCTAATCAATACAAAAAACGGGTTCAAACCGTACGAGAGAATATTCCGGTACAAACTGCTGCCGGTCGAGTTCGAACTGGGCAGGGAGCTCTCGCAAAAGCAGGAAATCAAACGGCATGTTATAGCCGATCTCTATAAAAAGGATATCGATGAGCTTTTTGTATAAGAGAGCAGAATTTCCGGAATCGGTTATTGGTTACGGTTGGTTTCCTGTTTGTTCCCGCTCAAGGCATCGAATAGTTTGCGGATGATCGTTTTGCGCAGATACACGGCACTTTCGGGGCACATCTCCTGACAGCAGTAACAACGGATGCAGTTCGAATAATCGTATACGGGCGGTTTCTCCCCCGGTTTCCCTTCCGGCCGGCTCAACGCTTTCGGGTCCGCCGGGCAGGCCTGCACACACACTCCGCAGCGGATACATTTTGCGGGATCTATCGTAGGCTTTGGAACGAGGATGTTTGCTGAGAGGCGAAACGGGCCGCCGTCTCGATAGGGGCGGAGCGGGGCCCTGTCAATGGTAAAATCCGGTTTCTCGAACCGGGTGATGGGCTCTCCTACCAGCTCGATTTCCTCCTCTTTATCGGTGCCGTCCCCCTGAATTACCCCGAATTTGATAGTCGGCACGTTTTGAGGTTCGAGATCTATCATTCTGCACACCGTTGCATCGAGGGCGATCGGGTCGGTAGAGAAAAGAAGCAGCCCCATATTGACAGGCGTTCCGCCTCGGGGGCCGTTACCCTCCATTCCCCAGACCCCGTCCATGATGTACAGCCTGGGATTGACGATCCGGTTTACGGTGAGAAGCATTTTTGCAAAGTCGTTAGCATCGGGAAACCGGACATGAAACGCCGCTTTGGTCAGGCCCGGGACACAGCCGTACTGGTTTTTCACACAACCGGTATACTTTTGGAACCCGTGGGTTTTTAGCTTTGGGAGGCTTACAACGCCGTCGCTGTCGAGCACTCCCTGGGCTATCGGCACAGAATCGAGGAGCGCCTCCCCCGTCGGTACTTCCCGGCCTGTTTTAAAATCTGCCTCTTCTATTTCCATCTCTTCTGCGGTCTCGGCGAGTTTCGCCCGCTTGAGCGCTGCGTGGGTCGGTCCGAACCCGGGGCTGTCCCCGTAGACTATCCGGGCACCGGTAGTCTGAAGCGCTTTGATGACCGCTTTCAAGACCGCCGGATGGGTATTGGTGCATTTCTCAGGGGGGTCGCCGAAGAGAACGTTGGGTTTCAACAGAATTGTTTCACCGGCGCGGGCGAATTGTCCCGCCCCGCCTAACAACTCGAGGCCCCGAGCTACCGCCTTGTCTACCAGTTCCAGGTCGTACCGCTCGCATGCTACTAATGCTACTTTTGCCATAACAGGCATGATGACATGGATTAAGGACATTTGTACAGACACGCTTCAGAGGCGGTATTCTTTGCGCAGTTCTTCGACAGCTTCGAAAACTGCTTTGATCTTGGAATCACTTACCTGACGGTCGACGTTGATACAGCACACCCCGGTAAGATAAGGATTTCCGGAATCATGAACAAGCCGTAGTACCGTTTTGCGCACCTCCTCTTCACTCATCTCTATAAGCTCCACCGGGGAGAGGCGGATATTGAGAAAGGTGTTCGGGAGATGGTTTCGAAGGAGGGCCACATCTCCGCCCCACCCCACATCGAGGAAATCAAGTGCGGGAAGTGTGCCAAAAACTTCCGCGAACCGGTGGGGGTCTTCCCCGCAGTAGTGGATTCCGAACGGCCGGTGCTGTCTGCTCCATGCCTCGTCGAGAGGATAGAGGTGCTTCTTATAATCAACTACCGAAACCATAGTGTGGGAACACTCCGAGTGGAGAAAAAGCTGTGGTGCAACGTTACGCACATTCCGGTTAACCGAAACGGATGTCGTGCCGGTTAGACCCTCTACATGCGTTGTAAACTTCTCGATTACCGCGGCGAGCTCCCGGAAATAGGCTGTAACTTCCTCTTCTCGGTCGAACAGGTCCATAAAAATACGCTCCCCCCGAAGATCGAGGGCGATGTTGAGCACCCCGCCCCAATTAATGTCACCGGTAACCCTTCCATGCGTTGTCTTGAGTTTCTCGATAAGGCCTTCGAACCGTTTGAATGCCGGAGAAGAGAAAGCAGCGTCAGGATCGACGGAGAGCTCCTCCTTACCTGCGGGCAGCACCTGGGGTGCTGCATCTTCAGGGTATTCCACCGGGCAGCCGAGCATCTCGGAGAGAATAAACCCCGCCGCTAAGTGGACCGGGCCTACCTCCGGTCTGATTTCGCCCCGGTCCCCGCCCAGTGCGAACCTGCCGAACTTCTCATAGAGGACTTGCTCCATTTTCTGTTCACTTTCAACACGCTTTACAGGATGAAAGTAGAAATCGCGGTCGAAGGTCATCCCCACATTGTGGTACCACCAGGAGGGATGCAGGACGATATCGACGGGGAGGAGCGCGTTGTGAAACTGCGGATTTTTCGGATATGCGGACATAGTTGACTCCTTAGAACGTCTATATAACGGTACCTGCCTGCCGGCTACTCTTCACATTCACTATGGATTCTATTGTAGACGGACATCTGTTCCTCCGGGCTGCTGCAGTATGTCACTACAATCAATTTCATCCCTTCTCCCCATAATCTTTTTACCGTTGCCGTCACTTTCTCAACGTTGCCCACAATACGTGCATTGAGCACGACCCCGGTCCCGGCAAACTGCTCGGAGAACGGTTCCGGAGGGTTCGCGTCCGGGTCGGTCTCTTTTGAAAAAGCACCGTCGACCATACGCAGATTTTCGATCATTTTTACAGCTTCGATCTTGTCGGTCCAGTTGCCGCAGCTGTGGAACACCGGCCCCCCGAACTCACCTTCACCGCCGTTTCCGAACAGTTCAATCGAAGGTACATCAATGTCCCGATATTGCTCCGGGGAGAGCATCATCATATTGTCCGAGCTCATCCCCACCCCGTCGAATTCCCTGCTCGATGCAAAACCGTGTCCGGGGCTTGCCAGGGCAGAGCCGATCAGTTCGTATTGTTTCCGCGTAAAATCGATGCTCAAAGAGGCAATCCGTTCGAGAAGCCGCTTTAAATCATCTGGGCAATCGAATACGGAGGTGTAGAAACTGTTTGTCTCGATAAGATAACTGGCCACATTGTAGGGAGATTGGGTATCGGTCAAGGAAATAGGAATGCGCCCTTTCGTCATTTCGAGAAAAT
>CAZQKT010000081.1:0-16469 GCA_964594055.1 uncultured Spirochaetales bacterium | reverse complement strand
ACGGCAAGCACCGCACCGATATCACCTTCTATGAGGGCATCTTCCAAATCTTCAAAAAAGTCCTCATCATACGTACCCCGTGAAAAAAGGTCTCGCAGTTTTGTGCCGAGCTTTTTCTTTATCACCACTCTCTCCTTTGTTAGGTAAGGCTCTGTGCAAAGCACACGTATTACCGCGTAGCCGTAAGTAAATAATCAAACAGATGAATAAACGTATTGACAAGCAGTGTTGCTGATAAAAATAGACTGCCGATATAGCTGTTATACGTTATTGAAGCGTCTTTGTATATCCGCTCCATCTCCCCTAAATTACGCTGAGCAAATGCCAGATTATAGCCGGCTGCAAGATCTTCGCTCAAACTGTAAAGAATAACCGGAATTGGTACTGAGAGGGCAAAGAACCCGAAAGACAAATAAAATGCATCACGTTTTTTCTCGATATACTCTTCCCACTCGAAAACATCAGGAGAAAGCGAGATACTCAAGACATCCTCACTGTCCGGATAGAGGGACAAGACGGCATCCCGATATCCTTCTTTTTGTACTAGCAATTCCTGGGGACTCTCAGGCTTCATAATACTTACCGGAGTGTACCCCACCCAGGCTGTATCGAGATACACAGCTGCATTATCCGGAATACTTTTTATTCTGATCCGCTCCATAAACTTTGCTTCGAGTGTTACTTCAATCGACTCTTTTTGGTTTGCTTGGAGGGACACAGTTGTTTCATAGGGGAGGTACCCGGGAACTCGTACGAGGAGCTCGTACGTTCCGGGTGATAACAGTACAGTTTCAATATGGCCCTGAGCATAAAACACCTCATCAATATAAATATCACCAGTTTCAGGACCGGTAGTAATAGTCAGCATAGCCCATTGATGACCGAGTACAACTTCCAATAGTTTCTCTCCAACCAATGCGGCTTTTTTTCCGGCCTCTTCTTTTGAAAAACCGTCCCGGTATTCAAAAACAACCTCTTCGAGATTCGTGTTCCACGCCTTTATTTCTAAAAACAGATATCCTTCGATCTGCTCAACAACGCCATAGATAAACAGCTGCAGTGAAGCTTGTTCCCCCGTATGCCGGGGAGAAACGACAGGATAGGGGAAAAGTCCCCCCTCTTCTTGCGTGGTAACAATTTCGACTTCCTTTTTCTCTTCTACCTGCAAATCTTCGTAATGGAGTGATTCAACGAACTCGAGCTCCTCCCTTTTCTGTTCCAGCCGTTTTCCGAGCCGTTTGATCTCCTCTTTGTTCTTTTCCGGAGCAAAAAAAGTGTTATCGAGACTGGTTATCAGGGTATTGATTTCCTTTTTAATTGCAAATTTTCGCTTTTCAATCAGCTTGTTTCTAAACGCTTTCGACTCATCGGCAGAAAAAAGATGGGTCTCACACTGGGAAATAGTTTCAAAAATGATCTGAGATATGCTAAACGATAGATATGAATTTTCGCCGGAGAGATTCCTCCCTAAAAGCTGGGAGACACCTACTCTCCAGGTATCGCTCGTGTCGCTCGGGAGTTCATAGGATTTTGATTGGGCAATGGTATACTGTGTACCGATCAGTAAAACCAGGAAAACAAAAAAAGACCGTTTAACCACTGCTACTGCCCATTGCCCTTCGAATTGCAGAAAGAAGGCGGCCCGGAGTAAAAGGTTTGACCACAAAGTCCTTTGCACCGAGCTGAATTGAACGTATCACCGCCTGCTGTTGACCGATTGATGAGCACATAATGACTTTGCTGTTGGGATTTACTGTGCGCATATACTCCAACGCGGTCAATCCGTCCATTATCGGCATGGTAATGTCAAGAATGACGATATCCGGCTTATATGAGGCAAGAGCGCGTACACCGTCTCTCCCATTCTCCGCTTCCGCAATGACCGATATACCGTTCTTTTCCAGAATATCACGAATCGCAGTGCGCATAAAAGCAAGATCGTCGACAATCAATACGGTACTATTCATTACGTATTTTGTGACCAGTTCTGTTTTAAATACTCCTCGATGAACAGATCGATGTTCCCGTCCATGACCGATTGGACATTGCCGGTCTCGACTTTGGTCCGATGGTCTTTGACCATGTTATATGGATGAAACACATAGGAGCGTATCTGATTTCCCCAGCTAATATCTTTCTTTTCCTGCATCTTTTGCTCATGTTCTCTATCTTTTTCCTCTTGAAAATGTTCATATAATCGTGAGCGGAGTATTTTCATTGCGGTTGCTTTATTTTTATGCTGGCTGCGTTCATTCTGACACTGCACGACAATACCTGTTTCTAGATGCGTAATACGAACGGCTGAATCGGTTTTATTGACATGCTGTCCCCCGGCCCCCTGTGCCCGATACGTATCCACTCGTATATCTTCAGGACGAATTTCGATACTGACATCATCTTCAATGACCGGAGAAACGTAAACTGAGGCGAATGAGGTGTGTCTTCTCCCCCCTGAATCAAACGGAGAAATACGAACCAGCCGGTGAATACCGGTTTCCCCTTTCAGATACCCGAACACATGCGCGCCGGTTACCTGCAGGGTCACAGATTTTATTCCGCCTTCAGCTTCTAAAAGATCGAGATATTCAATCTTGTAGTCATTCTGTTCTGCCCATCTGGTATACATCCGAAGGAGCATGCTTACCCAATCACACGCTTCAGTTCCTCCTGCTCCGGAATGAATAGTCAAAAAAGCAGGTTTGGCATCGAACTCTCCTCCTAAAATTTCGAGGACCTTTAACTTTTCGTAACGCTGCTGCTGTTCTTTGAGGTTTTTGCGAATATCTTTTTCTAGAGATTCTTCCTCTTCCTCCACTGCGAGGCTATAGAGCTCTCTAAGCTCTTCTACCTCCGCCTTGAGCTCTTTCCACGGTTCATATTTTTTCTTTAACCCGTTTAGTTCGGTAAGAACAGATTCCGCTTTTTCTCTATCATTCCAGAAATCCGGCTCTGCAGTTTTCTCCTCTAACGTTTTTATTTTGTTTTCAAGACCCTCAGGGTCAAAGATGCCTCCATGTTGTCTCTACATCATCGTAGAGTGTATCAATATCTGTCTGAAGATCAGTTATCATGTATTCCTCCACTCTCTAATTTATGGTTCTACAATTGTCTTTCGCCATTTTTTTTGGGCTAAAAAGGTTATGGCAAGATTATCGTCTAACGGATATTGATAAAATCGGACTTTATCGTAAAAATCAGTGGCCTTATCTATATCCCGTTTGAGCCGCATCAGTGTGTTTTCCTGGATTTTGCTCGATTCAAATACATCGTTTATTATCTGTTTGAATCCATACAATCCGAGAAGCTCGTACACCTCGATTTTGTGATCTTCACTTGCAATATCACAGACAACTGCCACAAACATGAATTACAGTGTATGGATAACTTTTTTTTGTGTCAAACCCTCTTTTTTCTATGGACTTTCAGGTTTTAATCCGAATATTATAGTAGTATGAAACGGATATGTCTCTTTTTCCTTTTACTCTGTATTTGTATAGTGTCTTGTGCCGGTCAGCAGCAGAACGTTTTCGCACCGTTTATCTCCCGCATAAAAGCGGAATCAAATCAGGGGGTAGTCCGCCTTACCTGGGAAGATTCCGAAGATATCGACGGTACCTACGGCATTTACCGATATACCGATGAAATCACTGCGGCTACCTTTGAAAAGGCGGAAAAGATAGCGGAAGTGGCAGGCGGTGTGGAGTATTTTGTTGATCACCCGCCGAAAGCCAACGCCTATTACTACGCAGTACTGGCCCGGGACAACAATAAACTCTACAAGCTTTTCATTCCCTTTCGAAATAAAACAGTCAGTGGTGTCAAGGTTAGTGAGACCGTGACAATGGAGGACCTGGCCGCCTCGATTACCAATATTCATACCGATGTCAGAGAAGATTCAATTCTGGTAAATTTCTCCTCCGATAAAGATGACAGAGAATTGATTATGTATCGCAGCACATCTCCGTTAAGAAAAAAAGAGGACGTAAGGGCAGCAACGCCCTTACGGATAATCCCCAGCGATAAGGAAAGTGTGCGGGATTTTCCGGTCCCGGGAATCAGTTATTACTATGCTGTGCTGGACAGCGCCCTTGTAAAGAGCGGAAAAATAGATTTTAAACCGGGCTCTAATACAACAATTATACCTGCAAAACTTACTCTCGGAACGAGGGTTGGTTTACCGGAAACTACGGCACGCAGGTCTCTTCCCCTTCCGCTCTATCCACTATCAATGGATATCGAGACGGGAAATAGAATGAGCGGACCGGATATTTTTGTACCTGAACAAGAATCGCGCCTGTCTCCGGCAACTAAAAAAGCCGTTGTCTCTCTTTTAAAATCGATCGAACCGCAGCGGCCCCCGAAACCGGAACCCGATATTCTCAGCGCCGATACAGGCGCGCCACAGGGCGGCGGTGAAGAGTATACACTGAGGACTATATTAGAATCGACATTTTTAAAAAGGGAGTGGGAGAACGCAGAAAACAGACTGCTCAGTTTCTTGAGTATCCACCATTCGCCGAGTATCGAACAGCGAGCACACTACTATTTAGGACAGGTTTATTATTTCCAGGGGAAGTACAGAGAATCTTTTATGGAGTTCCTCCTCGCGCGCGAGGAATATTATCCCCACGTCGACCCGTGGCTCGATGAACTGTTCTACATTCTTCGATATTTTAACGTTGTATAAACCCGATACTAATCCGCATTTCCCACTTTTCTTTCGGTTTAAGGGTAAAACTCCACCGCGGGACTATGCATGTTGCCTGATATATTTTCTCAATTTGATCAAAGTGATACACATTTGTTTCTATTGGAAAACTCCAGAGTGAAAAACCCGTTGCCGCTGATACAGAGACTACTACTTCATTATAACGGTCTTCCAGTTCTAATTCCTCAGCATTTTTTACTTCGGCAATATCATTACCAATCTCTTTTCGATTATTACTATCAATGATAAATAGTCGCTCGCTTTCTATTCCGTTTGAAAGCATTGAGATATTCAGCTCCGAACCGTATAAAAACGGGGCTTCAGCATTTCCGTCATTCTTGACCGTCAAAAACAGATCTACAGACTGCTTTTTGAATATATACTTCTTTTTAATAACAACAGGTATCTTGCTACCGTCTACACGCACAAATCCGTCATTCTTAAGAGATAATTCATTGTGATCTCTGTTTACATTTTCAACTTCAAACGTTGATCCTATAAAAGAACCTAGCTCGGTATATGAAGACGAACAGAAGTCATTGATAGAATCTTCCGCTTTGAAGAAGTGATCAATAAACGTATTTCTCATATATGAGTCGTATCCGGCGTTTTTCGTCATTTTGTTGTGATACGGTTCTTTGTACCTTCGCATCGTATCGAGATAGTTCCAAGAAGCGGGGAGAAAATCCATCTCGAAGAGGACGCCCCCGGAAGTATGCACATAAGCATTGATATCATTGCCCTGATAGAGATACTCATCCTGTCCATCGAAATCGAAATCTGTTTTAATAATCGATGGAATAAACACCCCCTTCTCCTGAGTAATTTTCTCCGCTTCTATTAAAGCGGTATAAGCCGCTTTCCTGAGTTTATTAACGTATATGCCGGCGTGCCGTCCATGCCAGAAAGGATAATTGCTCTGCGCTTTCCACAGTTCCTCCCTTCCCGCCTTTTTTTTGTATTTATCACCGCGGATCTGACCAACCAGCAGACTTGTAAACATCATCTTGGAATAGAGAAAATTGCTTTCACTATACCGCTTTAAGAATCTTCGAAACACGACACCGTTGTTATTACAGCTGTTCTTCTCTTTCTTTTTAGAATCATGGGATTTAGGATTTAGCCAGATATACATATCTTCGCAGGAGGTACAAGGAAAGTATCCCTTCGCGTTCGGCACGAGTGATTTTGAATATGTTGTCGGATTGATAACTTCAATAGCATCATGATTTTCTTGCAGCAGAGAAAGAAACGTTTCAATCCACTTTTCTTTATAACAGAGCTGTTTCGTCTCGTTATATAAACCGAAATTCTCACCGGGTACAACAAGAGTTACTACCGGTCCATTTTTATTTGCATGGGACAGTATGCGCTCGATAATCTTTTCCGGTGAGGTGTGTGGGATCTCTGCGATAAGAGAAGTGGTAAGCGGAAAAACATAGAGGGTTTTCCCCTGGTCTTCGGTGATACAGGGAGTGTACAGCGAATCGCCCTCAATACCGGCCGACCTAAAATGGTTTTCATCAAGGAAAATATAATTAATCCCGCTGGTGTTAAACAGAGAAGTCAAACTGGGTTCCCAGGCAAGTTTTGTTACCCAGCAGCCTCTCGGTCTTTTTCCGAAATTCTTTCGTAAAAATGTGGTAAGTTTTTCGATCTGCCCGATCCGGTCCGATGAAGGAATGATGGGAAATATCGGATCGTAGAATCCACCGGTCAACAGCTCGACCTGTTTTCGCTTTACCATATCATTGAGGAGCATGAGAAACTCCGGATGGTTGTCATCGAGCCACTGCAACAAGGTCCCGGAATAATAGAGTGTAAGTGATATTGCAGGAAAATTGTAGAGAACGGTCAAAAAAGGCTTATAAGCCTCCTGGTATGCTTTTTCGAACAAGTAATCATAGCTACCGGAAGGCTGACTATTCTGTGTTCCAAAAATTAATTTTATTTTATCCATCTGACCTATCGGCTGTTACCTTTTCTTTTCCCTTCTCATCAGTCTCCGTTTCCTCAATAGGAATTATACAGTTTGTAGGACATGCTTTGGCGGCTTCGTTTCGATCACCCTGTGCTGAAAAATCGATTGTTGATAAAAAATTCTCTACAACAAAGCCTCCTTCCGGAGATTTTTTTTCGCAGATTTTACATCCGATGCATCCGACGGAGCAGTACTTCTTTACTCTCCCTCCCTTATCGTTTGAATTACAGGCAACGATGTAATCTGCCTCATAGGGGACCCATTTGATAACGCCGGTAGGACAGACATCAATGCATTTCCCGCAGGATATGCATTTATCCCTGTCAATCCAGACACAACCCTGATCATCATAATCAATTGCTTCTACCGGACATACCTGTATACAACTACCGAGCCCGAGACAGCCGTATTTACACTCTTTATCCCCATTAAAATAGAGATGTAATGCATTGCAATCTTGTATTCCGCGGTATTCGAACATGTAAGAGGAAGTTTCATGAGTGCCCCTGCAGTGTACTTGGGCAACCTTTTTCTCGGAAGAGACAGCAACCTCCTGCCCCATAATTTCTGCAAGAGCTTTCGCCACATCCGCTCCGCCGGGAGTACACTGCGTGAGGGGAGCTTCCTCTTCAACGATTGCTTCAGCGTAAGATGAACAGCCTGCATATCCGCAAGCCCCGCAATTCAAGCCGGGGAGGGCCGCTTCGACTTTCTCGATTCGAGCATCTTTTTTTACCGCTAATACTCGGGAAGCGATGGCTAAGCCGACTCCCAATACTCCACCCAACGCGGCAACAGAGATGAACGCGTACAAAACTTTTATTAATTCCATCTATTTGCTCCCAGATTCTATTTGCTCGCAAATTGCTTTCTGTTTTAACCGCCGATGAGATTACGCAGCAGTGCATTATCAAAAGCCATGAAGGCGAGCGCCATGAGACCGCCGGTTATAAAAGCGATTGGTGCCCCTCGAAACATTTTAGGCACCCATTCATTGTCGAGCTTCTCCCGTATCGTTGACATTAAAACAATTGCAAGGAGAAAGCCTAATCCGGCAGCTATTCCGGCGATAAAACTCTCAATGGCGTTATATTCGTTTCTTACTGCAATAAGCGCTATTCCCATAACGGCGCAATTTGTCGTAATGAGGGGAAGATAAATACCTAATGCTTTATAAAGCGGGGGAGAAATTTTCTGAATGATCATTTCTACAAATTGGACCAATGACGCAATGACAAGAATAAAGGTTATCGTTTGAAGAAATTCGATACTCAGCGGAACAAGGATGAAATTGAAGACGGCCCAAGTAATAAGTGAAGCCATTGACATAACGAAGGTCACGGCGAAACCCATACCTACTGCAGATTCGACATTCTTTGAAACACCGATAAACGGACAGAGTCCTAAAAACTTCGTTAAGATAAAATTATTGACAAATACAAAGGTGATTAGTATACCCACGTATGTCATGCCGTTTTCCTCTCCTTCTTCGCTTCCATCCAGTTAAAGAAAGCAACAAGATATCCCACTACTAACAGTGCACCTGTGGAAAGAGCGATCACTCGTGCCGGAGCTTGATAGATAAGCGGTATTTCAATAACACCATCAAAATTACCGATAGCGAACAACGTAATCGTGCCGGCACCGAAAACTTCCCGAATAAAAGAAATGATAAAAAGGCCTAAGGTAAACCCTATTCCCATTCCCAGTGCGTCCAGTATAGATCTTGAAAGTGTATTCTTGTTCGCGAATGCTTCCGCTCGTCCCAGAATAACACAATTGACGACGATGAGCTGTACAAAGACACCCAAACTATCTGATAATGACGGGGCAAAAGCCTGCATCGTCAAATCGACAATTGTTACAAAAGAGGCGATAATAACGATATATGAGGGTATGCGTACCTTTTGAGGAATAAAATCTTTTAGGACACTGACAAAAAAATTCGAGCCTAAAAGAACAAAAATAACACCCGCACCCATTCCTAATGCATTGACAACCTGCGTACTCACTGCAAGGGCGGGACAAAGACCGAGCAGGATTACAAGAATCGGATTCTCTTTTATTATTCCTTTGGTAAACTCTTCAACCATAGGTCTTTTCATTGTGAGTCCCCCAGCGATTTGATAAAATCAGTTCCCGCTTTGAGAGCTTTTCCAATACCGGCAAATGTAATCGTAGCACCGGTAATAGCTTCTGCTCGAAATTGAGGAAGCTGGTCCTTTTGCGTCGGTACCGGTGTGTCCGCGCCTGTTCCGATGAACGTCTCCATGTATTCCTGTTTTTCCGCTTTTTTCCCTAAGCCGGGCGTTTCTGCGTTTTCCATGAGCTTTGCGGAAACTACCTCCCCGGACAATCTGTATCCTGCGAGAATAACCATATCACCGCCGTAGCCAAGCCCGATGAGACGGAGAATATATCCGATTTTCCGGTCTTCGCTGTCGAAGAGAGGATAATATTCCTGCACTGTTTCATTGCCTTCGACGTCTTGTACCTCTCCTATCCGCCGGCCACCGGAAACAGTCTCGAGGGCCTGCTCGAGTTTCTGTTTTTTTATAAGCTCTATGCGAGGTTCTGCAACAGAGTTGACCAGACCTAAAGCGATAGCTGCCACGGTACAAATCAGTGCCAGTTTTCCGCCGATGATCATTGTCTGTTTCATGCTTGCTGCCCCTTCTCTTCGATACCAAACCGTTTCGGCCCGGTATAACGATTGATCATAGGAACAAAAATATTCATGAAAATGATAGCGAGTGAGACCCCTTCCGGAAAAGACCCGAAAAACCGTATAAGGAAGGTGAGAAACCCGGCGCCTATACCAAAGATGATCATCCCCTTTGCCGTGAGCGGAGATGTTACCATGTCGGTTGCCATATAGAAAACACCGAGAATCAGTCCCCCTGCAAACAGGTGAAAAAGAATGTCCCCGCTGAAAAATCCTCCGTTAAACCGCAATCCTGCGAAGATCCAGGTAAAAAGACCGAACGTCACGAGATAGGAAACAGGTATGTGCCAGGTAATGATTTTTTTTGCAAAGAGATATATTGTACCGAGAAGGAGGAGAAAAGCGGAAATCTCTCCGATACAACCGGGAATGTTACCGAAAAAGAGATCGATATAGCCACCCTCGAGATTGAAGCCTAAATTAGTATTGAGCCGGTTTATCACCGATACATCCAAGGAGCTTCTCGGATAACCGCCGAGAGAGAGAAACTCTGCAGGGCCGCGCGCGGGGCCGCTATAATCGATTAAACCTGCTTTGATATGGCCCAACACGGAGGCACCGGAGACAGCATCGGTAGCGGCATTCATCGTCGAAGGAAACTGCCAATTGTTCATAGCACCGGTCCACGAAAAAAACACGAACACCCTTCCCGCCAGTGCCGGATTCATCCAGTTGGCTCCCAAGCCGCCGAACGTCCATTTAACCACGACAATTGCAAAAACGGAGGCAATTACCGGTATATAAAACGGAATAACAGGGGGCATATTGTATCCGATGAGCAGTCCGGTAAGAAACGCGCTGCCGTCATCGAGAGTAAAACGGCCGAATACTCTTCCCATTACGTATTCAGCTGCAAGTGCGGCGGCGATAGAAAAAATCATTGTATACAGTGCCTGAACGCCGAAAACGTACACGCCCCAGATGCCTGCAGGCAAAAGACAGATGACCACGCTCCACATAATTTTTGCCGTTGAATCCGGTTTATGAATCTGAGGAGAGGTTGTTACCAGCATGTTTTGTGTATCGCTCATGCTTTCACCTTTAACTTTTTAGACATTAGTTTACCGAGCTTCATTCCCTGGACCAGAGGGATGTGAGCGGGGCAGACGAACCCGCAGCAGCCGCACTCTTTACAATCCATCAATCCTGTTTCGAGGGCATCACCGTACTCGAGATGATCGACCATTTTAAACAGTGTCGTCGGGTTCAGACCCATGGGGCACACTTCAATACATCTGCCGCATTGAAGACAAGCCGTCCGTTTTCGTCCCTTTACCTCCTCCGAGCTCAAGGCCAGGATACCTGACGTTCCTTTTACGACCGGAACATCCAGATCAGAGACGGAAAAACCCATCATAGGTCCGCCGACGACGACCTTTTCCGGGGTTTTCGAAAAACCGCCGCACTCTTCTATGAGATTATAAATAGGAGTTCCTATGCGGACTTTATAGTTGCCCGGTTGTTTGACGGCCCCTCCGGAAACCGTAACCGTTCTTTCGACGAGCGGTTTTCCGAGCGCTACCGCCTCGTATATAGCAAACAGTGTTCCGACATTAGAGACAACAGATTCGATATCAATAGGAAGTCCTCCGGAGGGGACTTCTCTGCCGATGACAGCTTTGAGGACCTGTTTTTCATCGCCTTGAGGGTATTTCATTTTCAGAGGGACCACCGAAACGGGAAGCTCACTTTCGCTCGCCTTCTTCTCCATCAGCTCGATTGCGTCCGGTTTATTCTCCTCGATAGCAATGTAGATCTGTTCCGGTCCCAGTATTTTGTGTATTATTTCTATTCCCTGGAAAATATAATCGCTCTTTTCCAGCATAAGTCTGTGGTCGGCCGTCAAATACGGTTCACATTCAACCCCATTGACCACAAAATAACGCGCCTTTTTTTCTCTCGGAATGGTAAACTTGACATGCGTGGGAAACGTTGCTCCCCCCATCCCGACAATACCCATATTTTTGATAATCTCCAACAGTTCAGACGGAGAAGTCTTCGACCACTCCTGCCGCGACTGCTTTTTCCCCAATCTGTCAAACTCTCCCTGCACTTCGATAATGACAGCCTGCGAAGATATGCCGTTCGGCAGGTAAATTGTGTCGATCGACGATACGGTGCCGGGTACCGGAGAGTGAATGTTTGCTGAAATGAACGAGGTAGATTTGCCTATGAGCATGCCTTCTTTGACTTCGTCACCTTTAGCGACCAAACATTCCGCCGGACTGCCGATATGCTGGCTTAACGGAACTTTTAGCACGGAAGGAATGGCGGCATTTTTAATAGAATCTGTTTCGGAAAGAAATTTATTATCAGGTGGATGGACACCACCTTTCTCGAATGTACTAAGTCCTTTCATGCTGCCTGACTTTTTCTCCTTAGTAATAGGCTTTTAATACCATACAAACTTTCCGGTGTCAAATGGTAGTTAAAGAAAAGCAGTGGTGAAAAAACTAAAAAACAGACGACACCGTAGCGAATAATGTCCGCTTCTTTGACCCTCTTAGCATAAACCGCTTTCCCGATTACTGCAACCGCTCTTTCTTGACTGAGGAGCAGTCGCGGAATTCCGCTCGTATTTCCATCAGTGAGAATGGTATCGAACCATGTATCATCTAATGTTTCCACAACACGATTTGTTTTAGTGATTTGTTTATTCTGCATTTCAAACGAGGATAGAGAAACAAGCTGTCCTTTTTGGGGAAATTGGTACTTTTTACCAAAAAAATAACTTTTCTGATACGCCCGGTGCGTCACATAATCGGAAAGGTCCGGATAGTCCGAAGCTTCGGCATGGGCAAGCCGTTCTAACGAATACATGGTGATGTCACGGAATGTGACGTCCTCGGAGGGGGCAGGTGTGATTATCCCTTCACCCGGTGTGTGAAATAAAAAAATAATCGGGGCACAGGCTGTGACAAGAAATACAACAAGAAGGACGGGGAAGCGGGGTTGATCAAACGTAAAGGTTTTCCGGTTCGCTCGAATGGATACACTGAAAAACAACGTGTGCTCCTGTTTTTTTCTCCTGAAGTACAGGTAAAAGGTATAGAGAAGCAGAAAGGCGATATCGGCTACAATGCAGAGAAAAAGAGGAAGGAGTCTGAGCAGACTAAACTGAGGAGAAAGCAGAACGATAACGGCAGATATAAATGCTGCTATACAGATTATTCCCTTTTGTATGATGTTTCCGTGAGAATAGTCGAGGTATCCATAATTGAGATAAAATTTGAGCATGAGAAATAGATCAACGGAAAAAAGTGAAAAACTGAACAGTATAAGCACGGCAGTGAGGAATAGAGGAATACCTCCCTGAAAAAGGGCAAGAAGCCAAGGAAGCGAGATGAGAACGATATAAACCCGGTGCTGTTTCGCATACAGAATAATGAGCACGACAACGGTGATAAACAGAAAGAGCAGTATAAAATGGCGCCATAATGCGATATCCGTATATATAAACGTTGTCTTCAGGTGCCGCTGTACGGGCATGAGGTCGATAGCAAACGCGGCGGGAGGTTTCGAACTCCGCACATAGAGAATATCATAATTTTTCATTCCAAGGGATGCACCGAAAAAACGGGGGAGCTGCTTCATATAAGGATCGTATCGGGGATCGAGAGGGTCCAGCCTCTCGGAAAGCTCGGACAAGCCGACTGTCTCTTCGCTGTGAAAGCTGAAAAAACGTACTCTGCTGTTTTTCTCATGTATGAGATCAGTAACTCCTTCTTTCTCGAGCTTTTCTACCGTTTTTGTGAGGCCGGTTTCACGATCAACGAGGACGGTGTAAAACCCTTTCCATCTCTGATTCTCCCGAAATATCACCGGCAGCTTTGTCAAACTAATACCTATTACCAGCAGGAGCGGCACACTTACTGCTACGAGACCGAGATAGATAATCTTGTTCTTCCTGTTTACGACGGTTTCTCTCATAGGTTACAAAAAGCTACTGCAATAAAAAATCCGAGGACGATCCCTACTGAAACTTCTGCAGTTGTGTGCCCGTGTATCTCTTTGACCTGGTCGATGCCAACCTCCTCCCTATTTCGGATTACCCGAATAATACGATTTATGGCCCGTGCCTGAACCCCGGCTGCCCGCCGAACTCCCAAAGCGTCCCGTACCGTCAACAATCCGTAAAAAAACAGTGCAATAAAGAGTGAAGAGGAAAACCCTTCGGTAAACCCCACTGCAGTCGCAAGAGCGGCTACTACCGAAGAGTGACTGCTCGGCATACCGCCGGTACTCCAGAGAAATGTTAACATGAGCGATTTTTGTCTCTTTCCCTTCTCCTTAAAAAACTCGATCGTTGATTTCATCATTTGCGCGAGAAACCAGCTGAAGAACGCGGAGAGGAATACAGGATGGTATAAGAGTTTCAAGACAGGATCAATCTGTTCGACCTGCATAATAAAATAGTTTCCGATGAGCTCAACCGTTTGTCAAGTAGAGACATTACGACTTACAATAGAGAAAGCAATTATGAACCATGAGAGATTTTTATCATTTACCGTAACAGTAAACGACGCCGGGAAACGGACCGATAAAATCGCGAGAAAACTCCTGCCCGATTCAGGACTGGGAAGTATCTATGCCGCTTTGAGAAAGGGGAACATCAGAATAAACGGCAAAAAGGTAAAACCGTCGCACCCGGTCAGGACAGGAGATATAGTTGAAATAGAAAAATCATACCGTCCGAAACTGCCCGGGCCCCTTGCAGATGAGGCCACCCGAAATCCGAGCACAGCCCTCGGTCCGAATGAGATAACAGAATACATTCTGTTTGAAAATGAACATGTTTTGGCTATCAACAAACCGTCCGGCTATACGGTGCACGGCCCGAACTCTCTAGAACAAGTAGTACGAGGGTATCTTGCAGCTTCTGTAGAACCGTCTCTCTCGTTCCGTCCCGGCCCGCTCCACCGTCTCGACAAATCAACAACCGGCGTCCTCCTCTTCGGAAAATCTTTAACCGGTGCCAGGACCTTTTCCCGGCTTCTGAGAGGTGGCCGGGTGGTAAAAACGTATATTGGTGTCGTCGAGGGCACTGTGTATACACAACTCCATTGGGATGAACAAATCCTATTTAGAGAAAAGGATGAAAAAAAACGGGCGGTAACCGATGTGCTTCCTCTTCAGGAGAAAGGGAGCTTCACGTTATGCAGATTTATTATCACGACAGGCAGACACCACCAGATCCGCCACCAAGCATCACTCCATGGCCATCCTCTTCTCGGCGATACTCGATACGGCGGTAGTACATATAAAGACGGATACATCCTGCATGCTCTCCGTATTTCAGTGGAAGAACAGATAGACCCATTGGGCTTTCATTCTCTCGCTGCACCGTTACCTGAGAGCATAGAAACCAGGCTCAAGGACCTTTTTGATACCGATATAATAGACTCCCTATCATCTCTATGATACGTTTTATCCATGAGAAAATTTTTGCACCATTTGATATTCCTCTTACGCGGGGTGACCGTATATGCATTAGTCGGTTCAAGCGGGACCGGAAAAAGCTTTCGGGCGAAACTCATCGCAGGGAAGCACGGAATCGATTATATCATAGACGATGGGGTACTCATCTACGATAACAAAATTGTTGCAGGAACTTCAGCAAAAAAAGAAAAGATTTATCTAAAAGCTATAAAGACTGCACTGTTTGACGACGATGAACATAGAAAGGAAGTGACCCACTATCTTGAAAAATCAAGATTCAAACGGATTCTCCTCATCGGTACGTCTGAAGCAATGGTTAAAAAAATTGCAAAGAGGCTCAATCTTCCCGTTCCTTCCAAGATTGTGCGAATTGAAGAGATTGCAAGTAAAGAAGAGATCGAAAAAGCCCAATATGTGCGTAAAACCGAAGGGAAACATGTGATTCCGGTGCCGTCAATCGAGATAAAGCGGAATATGCCTCATATTTTTTATGAAGGGGTAAAAGTATTCTTGAGAAACAGGTTTCTCTTCCGAAATAAATCCAACGTGTTCGAAAAAGCAGTAGTGAGACCGGAGTTCTCAAAACGGGGCAAAATCACCATTTCAGAGACCGCACTCAGCCAGATGGTACTGCACTGTATCGATGAATACAATACTACTATCGAGGTGAACAAAATCGTGGTGATCGAAGAACGGTGGGGATATAAGCTCAACATGGATATCAGTGTTCCCTTCGGGGTCGAAATGGCGGGCACTATTCACCGTCTACAGGAATACATCATCGAAAATATCGAGCGGTATACGGGAATTCTTATAGAGGAACTGAATATCACTATAGATAAGGTGTCAACATAAATAATGTATTTGACAACTCTATGCAATGCAACATAATATATAGTTGGAGGAAGTCATGAAAAAGATTTTTCTTATCTCTCTTTTTTTTATTTTCATAACTGCAGCAATCAGTGCGCAGGAAGAGCCGTCACTCTACGTTACCGACAGTACCTATTATAAAGTGTACTCCGAAGTGAGCAACAACCATGCCTTAGAAACCGCCCAAAACATGGATGCATTTTTCAACGTATACAACAGTTATTTTCACTTCGACCCGGATCCACTCGACGCCAAATTGCAGGTGCGGATTTTCTCTTCTAAAGAGAGATTCAATGCGTATCTAGAGAAAATTATCGGTGCACGGAAAGACAATTTTGTATACCTTCAGTATAGCGACCCTGCCAAATCAGAGCTGGTTGGTTTCAGACAGGCCGAAAATGTTTATACCACATCACTTATTCGGCATGGATTTATTCAGTTCCTGAAATCATTTATCCAAAATCCTCCCGAGTGGATGCTCAAAGGGTTCGCTATTTATTTCGAAAAGAGCGAGTACGACGAAGATCAAAACAGTGCGGTATTTAAAGAAAATTTGAGTTGGCTCAACACACTCAAGACACTGATTATGGAAGAAGAACTTCTCCCTCCGAGACAATTTCTCAACCCGCGCAGTGATGTTTTGAGCAGCCGTGCTCGGGCATTCCATGCTCAAGCGTGGGGTTTTGTGACTTTTCTCCGTAACACCAATAAAAAGGAGTACAACCGAATTTTGTGGGATTCTA
>CAZQKT010000080.1:12570-16722 GCA_964594055.1 uncultured Spirochaetales bacterium | reverse complement strand
CTGAAGAGACAGTAGATATTTACACTCCGGTTGCTAACAAAATTGGAATTAGCACCCCAATAGAAATTACAACTTAATCACAGCAAAACCCAAAACATGTGACCAAAAATGTGACCACCTCTGGTCAACTTTCATCAATTTCGGATCAATTTCCAATCAAACAAAATCAAGTTTCTCTTGACGCAAATCAAGGTATCATCAATAATTACAGTACGGAAGGTCAATTTTTCGTCAAAGTTGATCGAGCCCGAAGGGTTACTTCAAGTCCTGGTGGGCCCGCGGGGATTTGTTCCGATAGCCGGCCAATAGATTTTTTATCCAATATGCAGACAAATCATAATCAAATGTTGTATCTTTTATACATACGGAGGGTAGATATACGTACTACACTTAACATTAATGATGATTTGATGGCTGAAGCCCAGAGAATAACTGGAGTAAAAGAACGGACCGCTCTCATACATGAAGGTCTTCGAGCGCTTATAGAACGTGAGAGCGCTAGGCGGTTGGCTCGTCTGGCTGGAGGCGAGAAAGATATGGAAGAAATCCCTAGAAGGAGACCGAAACCGTCATGAGCCTGGTAGACACTTCCGTATGGATCGAGGAATTGTTCTGACTCATCCCTTCGTGATCGGCGAGATAGCCTGTGGAAATCTCAAAAACCGCAGCTGCATTTTGACTATGTTGTCCAATCTTCCATCGGCGGTCAAAGCTTTCGATAGTGAAGTAATAAAGTTTAGAGAAAAGATTTTCAGCAATCTGAAAACTGGATATTGGAACAAAACCTTTGACCTGAGTATGATGAGACCATGTTCCTCTACACAGGTGGTCCGAAGACCCGCTCAGGAGGAATGGTCTCCGGCACAAGAGGATAGAACAGATGATATTCCTCGGTCCGGCTGCCGTCTCCGTCTATGTTCTCTACAACCCCGAGCGTTTCGAATCCCGCCGACTCATAGAGTGCTTTCGCCCGATCATTATCGAGGTCGGTCGTAAGCTCTACTCCAGCCTTCCCCGCCTTTCCGGCGTCTTCTAACATAATGGTTATTAGCCGGCGGCCGAGCCCCATACCCTGATAGTCATCAGTTACACCGAGGCCGAGCAAAGGGAAATCGGTATCGAAATACCACAAGTAGCAGTAAGCGATACAGCGGCTTTTGTCGAATACAATATAGCCCCGGTCTTTTCCCTCTTCGGTCCTGGCAATGATTTTTCTGAGAGTCTCCTCCGAGAAGGAATGAGGAGTAAAGAAATCCTTCGACCGTTTAGATAACCCGGTATTGAATTGCCGGAGGGATTGTTCATCACCGCGTTGCAAAAGCCTGCAGAGAACTGGTTTTCCTGTTTTCAGTGTAATGGTACAGCTACCCATTTCGGTTACTTTTCGGTTATTTTCCTTCCAAATTATAAACGATCACCGGATAGAATTGCAAACGGTAGCTGCCCTTGTCTTCCTGCATTGGTTCTTCTATTATAGGTGGTATAAGGAGGATGAGTTATGCGTTTAAAATTGTATACATTCATAGTGTTTGTTTTCATAGCAGGAGTAATTACACTTTCGCTACATGCTGCCCCGGAGAAAAAACCGTGGATGAACAATGTGGGTTCGGCCCCCAGTATCACCCCGCCGTTAGAGAGGGAACTCGAGCCGGAGGAGATCGTCCGGTTTACAGTCAGCTCAGACAATGCCCTGCAAATTTTTACCGGGCCCGGAGTACATATGTACGCATTCAAAAAAGGAGAACCGGTTTTCAAATTGGACCACGGTATGGGAAAATATAAAATCTGCATTACAACCCATGAGGCTGATTCTATCGTGCTCTACAATACGGACGGTCAACCTTCGAAGATAGATGTTGCGGCGGGGAAAATGAATGAGAAGGATGTCGCAGCAGGAGAAAAGATTACATTTACCGGTATTACAAAGGGAGAAAATGTTCTTGCCCGGTTCGTTAATATAACCTCGGGAGAATCGTCATTTGTTTATTCTTGGTTCACCAACGGAAGGGAACTGTCCGATTCGGAAATTGGGCCGAAAAGTTTTCGAACTACCACTCTCGCAGGTCCGGGCGCAGCAAAGCAAGTAGAGTGGGTTTCGCCCGGTGATGTTTTACAGGTAGAAGGGGTAACCGGCGAGGTGAGAGTGAAGGCGGGCCAGCCGTTTAACTAGAGGACCTTGCTGCTCAGGAAGCTCTTCCTCTAAGATCTCAGCTAAATTTTCCATGTCCATGATCCTTAGTATAATGGTTTTCTAACCAGTAATACAACGATAGAGCTGCTCATGATTCAGAGAAAATACAATTTTTAATTAATTTTTTTCAGGTCTCAGAGAACTAAGCAAATAAGAGCAGGCTGACCGCCATCACCACCATTCCGGATATGACTCCGTATATCGCAACATGGTGTTCTCCGTACTTTTCAGCAGTGGGAAGAAGTTCATCTAAGGAGATATAGACCATAATACCTGCTACTGCAGCAAAAAGAATTCCGAAAGCCAGATCATTGAAAAAATGTTTTAGGAAAAAGAAACCTACAATAGCGCCGATCGGTTCAGATAATCCGGAGAGAAAGGACCACACAAACGCTTTTCTTTTACTTCCGGTAGCATAATAGAGAGGGACCGAGACAGCGATCCCTTCCGGGATATTATGGATGGCAATAGCTACTGCTATACTCAAACCGAGGGCAGGGTCCTTCAGTGCACCGGTGAACGTTGCTAAACCTTCGGGAAAATTATGAATAGCAATGGCCAATGCCGAGAAAAACCCCATCCGCTTCAGTTCTTCGCTCATTGCCGATTGCTTTTTTCCTGATTGGTCTTTGTCTCCGTCAACATCCATGGTTCCTTTCATTTCATGCGGGTTTTCGAATTCCGGGACCAGTTTATCGATTAGTGCTATGAGTGCGATGCCGCCGAAAAAAGCAAGAGTAGTTAATCGGTACCCTCTTGATCCCCCAATCACCTCTCCGAGGGAGTCATTTGCTTTTACAAATATTTCTATAGTAGATACATAGATCATCACCCCGGCGGAAAAACCTAAAGTGCCGGCTAAAAACCGAGGACTGGTCTTTTTTGAGAAAAAAGCGAGGATACTTCCAATTCCGGTTGCCAAACCGGCAAAAAGGGTCAATCCAAAGGCGAATAGGACGTTGTTCATATCCGTATCCTAATTAAAAAGATAAAATTTAACAATACCACGATAATCCGGAATTAAACACGTGAAATTTTTCATTATAGAAGCAGCAGCTGGGATATTACAGTATTACCTTTATAGGAGGAAAACAAATGCACAATGCAAATGAAAAGAAAAACATTGCGAGAAACAGACAAGAAAAGTATACTGAAGAAGAGATGGCAAATAGAATTCCGCTTTTATCCGACATTGTATTTAAATATATTTTCGGTACTGAGGAAAGCGCCGATATACTAAAGACTTTTATCAATGCAGTGTTGCAGGATGCCGGTTTTTCTGAAATCAAATCGATAGCGGTTGTTAACCCTTTTAACGTAAAAACATATATCGATGAAAAATTTTCAGTTATCGATACCAGGGCTGAAGACAACAATGGAGATAAATATAATATCGAAGTCCAGGTACGAACCCAGGCCGACTATCAGGAACGGAGTCTCTATTATTGGGCAAAAACATACTCAGACCAGCTTAAAGATGGTGAGCTTTACGGAATTCTAAAGAAAGTAATAAGTATCAGCATTCTAAATTTTTGCTTGTTCCCAGACCATGTTCCGTACCACAGCTGTTATATGTTGAGGGAAAACAGTAATCCGGAAAATGTTCTCACCGAAGATTGTATCATGCACTACCTCGAGGTGCCCAAACTCAAGGGAACACCGAAAAAAGAAATTGAAAAGTGGCTCTATTTTATTGAATATGGCGATAAGGAGGATGAAACAGTGAAGGTACTTATCGATAATGATGCAATGTTTAGGGCGGCAAGGCGCCGATACGAATATTTCATCGCCGATGAGAAAGCGAGAATTGCCTACCAGCAGAGGTCGATGTTTCTCCATGACCAGGCGAACTATATCTATACCGCACGAAAAGAAGGGCGTGAAGAAGGGCGTGAAATTGGGCTTGAAGAAGGACGTCAAGAAGGACGTCAAGAAGGACGGGTCGAAGAAAAAAAAGCTAC
>CAZQKT010000080.1:7559-12470 GCA_964594055.1 uncultured Spirochaetales bacterium | reverse complement strand
AAGAAGGACGTCAAGAAGGACGTCAAGAAGGACGGGTCGAAGAAAAAAAAGCTACAGCACGAAAAATGAAAGAATTAGGGATTTCGCCGTCACAAATCAGTAAAGTAACGGGGCTCGAGGAAAAAGAGATAGAAACTCTCTAAAAGACAACTTCGACCCCTCCACTACTGTTTAAGGTTGTCTACTGAAAAAAATCTCTTTACGATATTTTCTCTACCGTGTATAGTAGAAAAATTGCAACAATCACTAAACACATCGTGAGTGTCCAGAAAAATGCGGGAGGTATTCATGGTAAAAAAGAATCTATTTATTTTCATAAGTATTATCTGTGCGACATTTCTTCTTTTCTCCAGTTGTTCGGAACAGGAGAAATCCGGTGAAACAGCAGCACAGACTTCGGAAGAAAAGTCCGGCACCGAGGCCACTGAAAAATCGGTTGAGCCCATAGAATTAAGTTACAGTATTTTCTTTCCACCAACCCACATACAGACCAAGACAGCGGAAGCGTGGGCCCGCGAGATCGAAAACCGTACCGATGGTGCAGTAACAATTACCATGTATCCGGGGGGGGCATTGACGAAAGCGCCCCAGTGCTACGACGGAGTCGTAAACGGAATATCCGATATCGGGATGAGCTGCTTCGCCTACACCCGAGGCAGATTTCCGCTTCTCGAAGGGCTCGACCTTCCGTTAGGCTATCCGAACGGTATGACCGCAAGCATTATCGCCACTGAGATGATAATGAAATATCAACCCGAAGAAGTATCGGATGTACATGTGCTGTACGTACATGCACACGGACCCGGTATTGTTGCTTCGAAACAGCCGGTGCGGTCTCTCGAAGACATGAAGGGGCTTAAGACCCGTGCCACCGGGCTTTCAGCAAAGGTTGTAAACAGTTTAGGCGGTACTCCGGTTGCTATGAGCCAGTCGGAAACGTATGAGGCACTCCAGAAAGGGGTCGTGGAAGCCACCCTCTGCCCTATCGAAACCCTCAAGGGATGGAACCAGGGAGAAGTTATTAATTATGTAACGGACAGTTCTACTGTGGGGTATACCACGGCAATGTTCGTCGTGATGAATAAAAACAAATGGAGCAGTTTGCCGCCCGATGTTCAGGATGTCTTTACCGAAGTAAGTGGGCAGTGGGTAGAAGAACACGGAGAAGCGTGGGACCAGGCCGATAAAGAGGGATTAGAGTTCGTTAAATCTCTCGATCGGGAAATAATACCCCTCCCGCCGGAGGAAGAAACCCGCTGGAAAGAGTCCGTACGGCCGGTCATCGACGAATACATCAATCAAGCAGCGGAGAAGAATCTCCCCGGAGAAGAGCTGGTCAACGATATACTTTCACGTATCGACACTCTCTCCCAATAATTTTTCTCGATTGCCATATGCAAATACCGTTTCCAAAAGTGGTTCTTTCGGGAATCTCGATCTATCATACCATTCTCAAATGGCTCGTGTACGCTTTAGCAGCATTATCCGCTGTAAGCATTATGGTGATGATGCTCATTACCTGCACCGATGTGATCCTGCGACTGTTTAACAGACCGATAAAAGGTGCGTATGATATCGTTCTCATCGCGATCGTCGTAACTATTACAGGAGCACTCCCCTACACCACTGCGGTCAAAGGTCATGTGGCAATCGAAGTTTTTTATCATAAATTCACCCGTATCGGAAGGATTATCATGGATACCGGTATCAGGATCTTGTCCATGGTGCTTTTCGGAGTACTTGCCTACCAGTCTTTTCTCTATGGAGACCAGCTGCGGAATACGAACCAGGTAACCCTCACCCTCCAAATCCCGTTGTTCTGGATACCGTATCTTATTGCCCTCTCCAGCATCGTCGTGGTTCTGGTGATCTTCGATAATCTCCTCCATCCGGGCAAGGAGATGATAAAACCATGACCCCGCTGCAGATTGGAATCTTAGGGATAATTGCTCTCTTTGTCCTCCTTGCTACCAGTATGCCGGTTGGGTTTGTAATGGCAGCAATTGGTACAGTTGGGTTTGCTCTTATTGTAAACCCGTCAGCCGCATTGAGTATGCTCTCAGTCGATATTTTTCAAACCTTCTCATCATACTCCCTTACCGTTATTCCTCTGTTTGTTTTTATGGGACAAATTGCCTTTCACAGCGGTATAAGCGGACGGTTATTCAATGCAGCGTATCACTGGTTCGGTCCCCTGCCCGGCGGGCTTGCCATGTCTTCCGTCGGCGCATGTGCGGCTTTCGGGGCCATATGCGGTTCAGGACCTGCCACAGCTGCAACAATGGCCTCAGTAGCGCTCCCCGAGATGAGAAAGTACAAATACAGCATGGAGCTTGCCACCGGGACCGTTGCTGCGGGTGGAGGTTTGGGAATGCTCATTCCTCCTTCAGTAGTGTTTATCGTTTACGCGATTATGACGGAGCAGTCTGTGGGGAAACTGTTTCTTGCAGGGATCCTGCCGGGGATCATGATCGCCCTCCTTTTCGGACTTACCATCTACTTCCAATGCAGACGGCATCCGGAGAAAGGGCCCACTGCCCCTCCCATGTCGTTTCTTACCCGGTTAGCCTCTCTAAAAGGTGTAATCGAGACAGTGCTCCTTTTTATCGTAGTCATGGGCGGCATGTTTGCAGGATTTTTCACACCCACTGAAGCTGCAAGCATTGGTGCCTTAGGTGCTCTCGTTATCGCATTCGTGCGGGGCAAACTCTCCTTTTCTATGCTGAAACGGACCCTCTTCGAGACACTTCGTACATCCTGTATGGTAATGGTGATCGTTGCCGGAGCGGTAGTTTTAGGACATTTTCTCGCCGTAAGCCGCATTCCTTACGAATTGGCCAACTTTTTAAGCGGCCTCCCGCTCCCTGCATGGATTGTCATGGGGATGATCATTCTGTTTTTTCTCATTATGGGATGCTTCGTAGATGCTCTCGCATTGATTCTGCTTACGATCCCCATCTTTTATCCGGTCGTTCTCGAGCTCGGCTATAATCCAATCTGGTTTGGAGTGATTATTGTTGTCGTTACCCAGATGGGAGTTATCTCCCCGCCGGTTGGCGTGAATGTATATATCGTAAGCGGAATCGAGCGAGATGTACCCTTGCAGACAATTTTTAAAGGTGCGCTTCCGTTTCTCGCTGCATTAGTAGTTGCAGCAGCGCTTCTTATGATCTTTCCTCAGATTACTCTGATTCTACCGAATCTTTTCGGTACCCTTTAACAATACGATAAAACACGGTAGAATGGTAAATTCAATGGATAAAGAGAGATCTTCTATAAAAACCACGTATAAAAAAATTCTTTTTTGTACTGATTTCTCGGAAAACGCTGAATTCGCTTTTCACTTTGCCCTCGATACCGCATCCCGAGAAACCGACAGTGAACTGCATCTACTCCATATCATCCCTGAATCCGACGCTCAATTTTGGAAATCGTATATTTATGAGGTCGAAGACGTCGACGAGAAGGCAAAACAAGACATTGACAACCACATCGATCAAACCTATCGAAAGTACGTCCCCGAAACACAGAAGTTTATCGTCGAGTTCAAGGTTGGTAATGCGGTCCAGGAAATCTTAAACTACGCTAAAGCGCACGAGATGGACCTCATTGTCATCGGCAGGCAGGGGCAGAGCGCACTGGGGTCTACTCTCTTTGGTAAAATCACCGAAAAAATTTGCAGACACGCAGAATGCGCCGTCCTCGTCATACCCCGAACCTACCAGGAACGATTTACCGTTTAACCGACAAAAAGCGGCTGCAGTTTTTTTCGGATCAACTGCCGATAAGTCGTACGCATCCGATGATAAAATAGATCAGTATGACCCCGCTTATCACCAGCTTCATGAAGATTCCCATGACAGTGCCGGTAAACACACCGAAAGCGGCCTTAAAGGGATGCTCACTTTCACGGTTAAAGATGAGTTCTCCGCCCAGAGCTCCGACGAAAGCCCCAATAATCGCACCAAAGGGCGGGAAAAAAATCATCCCGGCAATGAGCCCCAAGATACTACCGATGATACCGGCCTTGCTTGCCCCTGCCCGTTTGCTCGAAAGTACGGGGAGGATATTATCGAGGATAAGGGAAGCAACGGAAATCACACCCAGTACCACCAGCCAGAGCGGGGCAAACAGTCCGAAAGAAGCTGGAATAGAGATAAGAATGAGACTGATAAAACTCAACAGAGGACCGGGCAGCACGGGGACGATGCACCCGATAATTCCTGCAATATTGAATACGATACCTAATGCAACTGTAATGATAATTCCTGTGACTTCCATGATTATGAGCATATCACTATTTAGAAAAAAAAGTCAGGCGCTCCCGTCATTAGTATCGCTGCGGTATTCATCGTTTTTCTCCCGCTCACTTTCCAGAGGTCTTTTGAGAAGTGAATACACTGCAGCTGTGGTCCGGGGATACGTTTTGTACCGCTTTCGGACCCGCTTCGGCAACCGTACCACCTTCTCTAACCGGACAAGCGCGAAAAACAGGTAGAGAGCCAAAGGGCCCGCCATCGCATAGTAGAGACCTGAAGGGCCGATCCTCGCCATTATAGTACCGGCTAATATCGGACCGGCGGCGGACCCCACTCCGTAAAAAAGAATCAAGGTCCCGGCAGTCTGCACCATCTCTTCCGGTTCGAGTTGATCATTCATAAGAGCAACGCTGAGAGAGTAGAGCGGCATACCGAACCCTCCAAAAAGAAAACTTAAAAGAAAAAAAAGAGCTCCGTCCGCTTTCGTTACTGCTATAAGAAGCGAAGCCGCAAGAGCTGCTGCTGCACTGAGAAGAATTGCCAATCTTCGTCCCTTTCTATCGGATATGAGACCCAACGGCCATTGAAAGGTCAATGTCCCCAAAGCAATGAGAAGCATGACAAAACCGATCCGGGCCTCAGTTAGTCCGAT
>CAZQKT010000080.1:0-7459 GCA_964594055.1 uncultured Spirochaetales bacterium | reverse complement strand
TCCCCAAAGCAATGAGAAGCATGACAAAACCGATCCGGGCCTCAGTTAGTCCGATGCCCTGTCCATACCGGGGGACGAGACTCCAGGCCCCACCGTAAAGGAGTCCGCTCACAACAACTCCGGCACCTGCCAGCGGAGAGCGGAGAAACGTCCTTTTTAAGTGGGGCCTGCTCCGCTTGACGGAAGCAGTACCGGATACTTTCGCCAACGTTACCGGAATAAGGCAGAGGCTTACAATGATCATGGCGATCCCAAATACTTCGAAGGAGGCCGGTGAAAACCGTCCGATGAGAGGTTGCCCCAACCCCATCGAGGCGAGCAGGGCAATACTGTACAAACTGAGTATCCTGCCGCGGTTTGTGTTCGAAGAAGAAACATTGAGCCAACTCTCGACGACAACCTCCATGACGGCCAGACAAATCCCGTACATCACCCTGAGAAAAAACCACACAGGTGGATTGATGATCAGTATGTGCATGAAGCCGGCCGCGGAAGCAATCGAAGCGAAGGCAGCAAAGGAGCGGACATACCCGACCGATCGGATCACTGCCCCTGACAAAAATGTACCGATAATAAGCCCAATGTAGTAGCCTGACATGATAAACCCGATAATTTGCTCCGGGACACCCTCCAAACCGGCCCGCATAGAGACAACGGTTGCGAGTAGAGCAGAACCAACTCCCATGAGCAGCACCGAGAAAAGAATTGCAGTTATTGTCGTCACCGGTCTGGACTCTTCCGACATCCCCTTACCATACCAGCAGCAGCGCCCCCCCGACAAGCTCGAAAGTTGCCACACCGGCTAATCTCCGTTACTATTAGTCAGGGGGTCATATATGAACATTCTTCCGCCGCGTCATCATGGTACTGCTGATGAAAAACAGCTGCACAATACAGTCCGGCTTCTCTCCTCCATTCTCGGCAGGGTCATCCTGCGCCTCGAAGGCCGATCGTACTTCGAGGCAGTAGAATATCTTAGAACGGTATGCCGAGACCGCAGAGAGCAATCTCCTGATAACTTGGATCTCAAAGAGATTCTCGGACAAATAGAGCAATGGCCGTTAGAAAAAACCGCCATCGTTGCCCGCGCATTCGCCCTCTTTTTCTTGCTCATCAACACTGCCGAACAGGTACAGCTGGCAGCCAAATTCGCTGAGAAAGCAGAAACTGATACACCGTTTTCCCGGGGAACGTTCAGGTGGGCCCTCGCAGAATTGAAAAAACATGGTCACACCGGAGATGAGGTTGCTGATTTTCTCGGGCTTATGGAAATCCATCCGGTCCTTACCGCGCACCCGACGGAGGCAACCCGGCATACGGTGCTGGACTTGCAGGCTCGTATAGCAGAAAAACTAACCAGCCGCAACACCTGTAGTACTGAAGAAGAAACGGATATTGAGGATGAATTGGAATCGGAAATTGAAATGCTCTGGCTCACTGCAGAGGTACGGAGTGACAGACCCTCTGTGATGCATGAAGTGAGCAATGTACTGTGGTATCTCCACCATCGTTTTTTAGAAACCGAGACACTTACTATCCAAAAAATAAAACGGGATTTTGAAAGCGAATTCGACCGGTCAATTAATGTCCCCTCTCTATTTCGGATCGGAAGCTGGGTCGGAGGCGACCGTGACGGCAACCCGAATGTAACACCGCGCGCAACACTTGCTGCCGCAAGACACAATGGAGAGACAGTGGTCAACGACTATATTGCCCGGATTGCCCAATTAACGGAAGCACTTTCTCTCTCGACACTCATCAAAGAGGTGCCGAAGGAACTGCTCGACTCACTTCAAAAAGACCGAGAAGATCTTCCGGAGGTGTGGGAGACGAACCGAAGACGGAACGATCATGAACCACTGCGGTTAAAGCTCAGTTTTATCCAGACAAGGCTTACGCATACAATAGAAATAATTCGAGGCGGGACTGCAGGGGCCGAAGCTTATAAAAGTGCAGAGGACTTTTATAACGATATGCTCTTGGTAAAACAGACCCTCATGTTTGTCCATGCGGAATACTCAGCCCGCCAATTTATCGACCCCCTTTTGTCTTTAATCGATACGCACGGATTTTTCGGTTTTATCATGGAGATCCGGGAAGATGCCCGGGTCCATGCAGCAGCTTTAGAGGACATCTGCCGGACGATTCACATGCCGTTACTCGATGAACAATCAATTACTGCAGAACTTGTAGGCCGGAGGCCCCTTTTGAGTGAACACCTCCCTGTTACAGAGCAGACCTGGAATGTCTATCGGGTGTTTCAGACCATCCGGACTATTCAGCAGAGTATGGGAGAGAATACTGTTTCTACCTACATTATCTCGATGACGCACAGCGTAATGGACCTGCTTACCGTGCTTCTTTTTGCAACTGAAGCGGACCTTGTAAATCTCGCCTCGGACTCGCCCCGTTCAAGCATCGATGTTGTCCCGCTCTTCGAAACTCTATCCGATCTCGAGGCGGCACCCGAGATTATGACGGCCCTCTTCGACAATAAGGCATACAAGCGGCAGCTCACTGCACGGGGCATGCGGCAAGAGATTATGATCGGCTATTCCGATTCCACTAAAGATGCCGGAATCATGACTGCTTCATGGGCACTATACAGAGCTCAGGAAGCACTAGCAACTGTATGTGCCGAGTATGGTGTAACACTTGCTATATTCCACGGTCGAGGAGGGACTGTAGGACGAGGCGGCGGCTCGCCTGTATTCCGGGCCCTATCAGCCCTTCCCCCCGGCACAGTGCAGGGGAAAATCAAAGTGACCGAACAGGGAGAAGTTATCAGCCAAAAATACGGTCTGATTCAATCGGCAGAGCGGAATTTCGAAGTAATGGTATCCGGAACACTTCTCTCCGCCATTTCAAACTGGTGTTGTATTCCTGATCAAAACCAAAAGAGACGATACCGCGAAGTGATGGATCGGCTCGCTGAACTCTCCCTGCCCGTCTACCGTTCTCTGGTGTATGAGGAAGAACGGCTGTTTCGTCTCTTTCTTAAGGCCACCCCTGTACGTGAACTTGCCCATGTACACTTCGGGTCCCGGCCCGCCTATCGCGGGAGCGGAAAGGAATCGATGCAGACTATCCGGGCAATTCCCTGGGTGTTCGGCTGGACCCAGATCAGGCTTAATATCCCGGCATGGCTCGGGGTAGGGACGGCTCTTTCGACAATAGCCGATGAACCCGGAGGGCTCGAACTCCTTCAAGAGATGGCGGAATCATGGTGTTTTTTCGATGATCTGTTGGGAAAAATCGAGATGATCTGCGCAAAAAGTGATTTAGAAATCTCCGAACTCTACATAAGACAGCTCAGTCCCGAAGGCATGGATCTATGGCCTGATCTGGAAGAAGAGTTTGTCCGTACAGTTGAAATCATCAAGAAAATCAGGAAGAGTGAGTATCTGCTCACTGATCAACCGGCCCTTCAGACGGCAATAATCCACCGCAACAGGTACCTCGATCCGCTCTCTCTTATTCAAGTGTCTCTACTCAAGCAAAAACAGCGCGTTACTCAGGAAGATCCTGAAGATCCGGAAAGAGAACAGCTAAACCGAGTAATCGGGACAACACTCAATGGAATCGCCCAAGGGCTGCGTAATACCGGATAAAAACCGCACCCTAAATAGTAGATTTCTTGACCCGGAAGCCCATTTTACCTATACTCAGGACCAATGTTTACACATGAAAGTGCCTCCCTATCCACCAAAGGGATGATAACCGGAGCACTAATCGTACTATTTATGCTGTTTATTGCTGCCGGTCCTCTTTTCGGACAAGATTTTTTTAGCAACGGCAGACCCCCGCGGTTTGGAACAATCGACAGGACCGAAGGCTTGATAAGTCTCTCCATCTCTTCTGTTCAGCAGGACAAGTATGGATTTATGTGGTTCGGTTCTCAGGGCGGCCTAAACCGATATGACGGCAAATCGATTAACCATCTGCGCCATGATCCGTTTAACAACCAATCCCTTCCTAACGATCTCGTTCAGACGATCCACTACGATGTAAACAGCGACACCCTGTGGGTAGGCACCTATAATGGTCTCTCCCGGTATGATTTTGAAACCGAACACTTTACAACGTATCAATACAAAGAACAGGAACCGACGAGCCTCAGCAATAATATTGTTATTGCCATAGCCGTAGATTCCCAAGAGAGGGTTTGGGCCGGAACTATGGAAGGACTCAATGTGCTCTCCGACGAATCAGGAAGTTTTCGCCGCGTTAAAACAGCACATGCAACGATCCGGGCCCTCTTCTCGGATTCCTCCGACCGTATGTGGATCGGCAGTTACGGAGGACTTCAGTACTGGGACTGTAAAACCGAACAGATAATAACCCCGGATATAGATCTTCCTTCACCCTACGTAATGGACATTGAAGAGCCAGAACCGGGAAGGCTGCTTTTAGGACTGTGGGACGGCGGATTGATGGAGTATTGGCCGGAAACCGGCAAGACGAAACTGTATGAGCTCCCCGACAATCGGATTTATACCGTGCTCGAATCGAGTGACGGCACCAAATGGGCCGGCTCATGGGGAGGAGGACTGTGGGCAAAACCGGCACACGGGGACCCGGTATGGTTTCAAGGACCGCAAGAGAGCGAACTTGGCAATTCAATCGTATACAGCCTCTTTGAAGACGAGGCGGGGCTCGTGTGGGTCGGTACAAACGGCGGTGGCGTTCACTACCTCTCACCCCGAAGACGAAACTACCGGGTGGCTTATCATGAACTGAATAATCCGAACAGCATCAATGAAGGGAAAATAGAAGCAATCTATAAAGACGAGAATGACGATCTTTGGCTCGGAATCTATGGGAGTGGACTAAATCGGATCGATGCAGAGACGGGGGAGGTCACCAAATACAAGCCCGATTCTGAAGATCCTTCCAGTATCAGTAACGATATTGTCAACAGTATATACGAAGATTCAAATGGCAATTTTTGGGTGGGGACGAATGTAGGACTGAATCGTTATGATAGAAAGACCGGGATCTTTGAAACCTGGTCGGAAGATATCCATCCGGAACATCTGCTCTCGAACCGGATCATCTACTGGGTTACCGAGGACAATGATGGGAGACTGTGGATCGGAACATACGGAGAGGGCATAGACCGTTATGATCCTGACAAAGATGAACTTGTTAATTTTAAACACAAGGAAAACGATACCGGTTCTTTAAGCAATAACATTGTCTATCGGATCCTGCAGGCTAGTAACGGTTCGCTCTGGGTAGCGACCAATAACGGGTTAAACCGGTTCGTATCCGACGAGGAGGGATTTGTCCGGTACTTCCACGACAGTGACGACCCGACTACCCTTAGTGCCAATAATATCAGGGCCCTGATGGAAGATTCTCAGGGACGGCTGTGGATCGGGGCCTACAGCGGCGGTCTTAACCGCTATGATCCGTACAAAGACCAATTTGTCCACTACACAACCAAAAACGGACTTGCCAGTAATAATGTGCTCTCTATTTTAGAAGGGGGTGACGGCCGGATATGGATCGCTACCCGTGCCGGTATAAATATCATCGATCCTAAAACAGACCAGGTACAGCTTCTCGACGAACGTGACGGGCTCTTTGGTGTTTTTTTCAACATGGGCCACTATAAAGATGAAGACGGGACCCTTTATTTCGGCGGGAGCCACGGAGTAACTAAGATAGATTCTATTAAAAACTTTACCAATCCGCATCCCCCTGCGGTCCATATAACAAATGTGAGCGTATTCGAAGAGCCGCTCGAACATAGTGCACCGGTTTTTGATGGAGGTGAATTGACCTTTGATTATTCGGACAACTTCCTCTCTTTTGAGTTTGTTGCTTTGGACTACGAAGCTCCCCGGCACAATAAGTACGCCTATATGATGGAAGGGTTTGATAAGGACTGGATACAAGCCGATACCCGCTCCTACGCTTCCTACACGAACCTCCCTCCGGGAAGCTATACATTTCGAGTCCGTGCCTCTAATAATGACGGCGTGTGGAACGACGAAGGGGCGTCTCTCGACATCCGGGTGTCGGCCCCCTGGTACCGTCAAGCATGGGCGTTTATTCTCTATGCCTTGGCAGCAGCAGGTCTCCTTCTCATAAGCTGGAGACTTCGTACCGTACAGCTTGTCCGCACGCAGAACGAAGAACTGGCACACACCAATAAACTTTTAGAGCGGGCCAATGCTGATCTAGAGCGGCTTTCAATCCACGACAGCCTCACAGGTCTGTTTAACCGCCGATATTTTGAATCATCCTATAATGAAGAGTGGCAGCGCGCGCGCCGGGGCCAGCATCCGCTTGGTCTGTTGATGATAGACATCGACCATTTTAAACACTTCAACGACACCCACGGCCACATTGCCGGCGACCGGGCTTTAGAGCTGGTAGCCCTTGCTCTTCAGAAGGCGGTCCCTCGAAGCACCGATTTTGTAGCCCGATACGGCGGAGAAGAGTTCGTAGCAGTTCTGTTCCAGACAGATTTAGAAGGCGCCTGCCGGGTAGCTGACCATATTCACAAACGGACCAGGGAGATATACGTTCCCCTCAACGGGCAGCAGGAAGAACAGACCGATACTGACAACACCGGGCTTTCCGTGAGTATCGGTGTTCATGCCGGCATCCCTCATGACGCTCTTGAACCGGAAGATTTTCTCCGCAGTGCAGACACCGCCCTCTACCTTGCCAAAAAAGCGGGAAGAAACACTACACGAACGTCCGAAGATGTCGATGAGAAGTTGAAATAAACCTCGAAACATCGATCACCACACCCCCGCAGATTCCAGTTCTGCGGTCACTTCCTCGGCCCATCCTTTGTTGGCGCGTGGATTGGCCGGGCTCGGATGGAGTACCGAGAAGACTTTGATGCCGGGGGCAGACCCAGCCGCCGCCTCGAGCCTCGAGCCTGCAAACTTGCCGAAGCCGATTACAAACCGGGGAGAAAAGATGGCGATCAGCTCTGCTGCGTGTGCATCGCAAATACGGTAGAGCTCTTCGCGGTCTTCCTTTACCAGTTTGTCAGGGGTTATGTTTTTTCCCCCTTCGTCGAAGAAAAGGAGGGGGCAGTAATTGGCGATAAAATGCTCTTCGAAAAAACTGTCCGGGGTGGCGTACCGTTCCCGCATGAGCGCCCATACCCGCTTCCCGCTTACTTCCCGACGGGGGCAGTCGAAACCGGTAACCGGCCGCTTCGGATGTTCGATTTCCGGCCTGCCGACCGGCGCTTCAATTTCGAGCCATTCCCGTACCGCGTCGATCTCCCCGAAGGGCACCCCGGTCTGGGCCATGCCCCAGGGTCCCGGGTTCATCCCGAAGAACACCGTCCGTTTGGGAGGATCGGCGTACTGTTCTAGGTATCGTTTATACGGTTCCCACGCATACTCAAGCGGATTGTAGATGTAGGCAACGCGGGAGGAAAAAGTGAGGGCTGTAATCGCCTCCTTGAAACGCTTCGTTGCCTCGA
>CAZQKT010000079.1:0-16864 GCA_964594055.1 uncultured Spirochaetales bacterium | reverse complement strand
CGTCTATAAATACAAAAAGCGAAAAAGGTACAGAAAAAAACAAGGACACAGACAGCAGTATTCGCTTGTAAAAGTAGAAGATATTACAGGAGCGTCGTGATCTGCGGTGGTCCATGTGCACGCAACGGTACGAAGGGGTGTGTTACACGTTATTACTGCAGACGGGCATGCAGTAGACCGTACTTCCGCGGCTAATATCCCGTGTGCAGCCGTTTCGACCCTGCTTCGAACTGCAGCAAGGCTGTTGGACCTGGAAGAGGGGGTGGCCATCGACGGAACAGCAGAGAGCCCCGGTAATTTTAAACTGCAGGTCCGGTCGGTTGTGAGTGGCAAGCATCAATGGCTCGAGGGTGTTACTGATTACCTTGTAATAGGATTAAAAACGATAGAGCAGGATTATCCGGATGAAATTGTACTGGACCTGCTTATTAGATGACTGTATACGGAGAGGAGCAGATATATGGCACATAAGAAAGGCGGCGGTAGTTCAAAAAACGGCCGTGATTCCGCAGCGCAGCGGCTCGGCGTGAAGCGTTTCGGCGGTCAACGTGTTAAGGCCGGAGAGATTCTTATTCGACAGCGAGGGACGAAAATCCATCCCGGGCTTAACGTTGGGAAAGGAAAAGATGATACCCTGTTTGCAAAAATCGGGGGCAATGTAGAATATAACGAAAAAAGAAAAAGAAAATTCGTAAGTATTATTCCTTCTTGATCTCGCTGTAACCCATGAATGGGTTTGTTGATGAAACCACTATATCAGTCTCGTCCGGAAACGGAGGAAACGGAGCAGTTTCGTTTCGGCGGGAAAAATACGTCCCGAAAGGCGGTCCGGACGGCGGTGACGGAGGGAAGGGCGGAGATGTTGTTTTTGTCACAAAAAGAAATGTAAAGACCCTCTCCCACATAAAGATGAAGCGGGTTTTTACCGCCGACAATGGAAAACCGGGAGAGGGGAGAAAAAAACATGGAAAAGACGGACAGGATGTTGTAATAGAGGTGCCTCCCGGTACTGTAGTAAAGGATCACGATAGTGGGACCGTTATTAAAGATTTGTCCGAACCGCAGATGCGTTGGAAATTCCTGGAAGGGGGCCGCGGAGGAAAAGGAAACGTCCATTACAAGTCTTCCGTACGGCAGGCACCGCGATACAGTCAAAGCGGAAAACCCGGTGTTGCTGTCCAACTACGCCTGGAATTACGGATTATCGCCGACGTTGGGCTGGTCGGCTTTCCGAATGCCGGTAAATCGACCCTTTTAGCAACACTTACCAATGCAAATCCAAAAATCGGCGACTATCCGTTTACAACAAAAATCCCGAACATAGGGGTGATAAAAGCAGGCTATACGGATATACTCGTTGCGGATATTCCCGGGTTAATTGAAGGTGCATCTAGTGGGGCGGGGTTAGGTATCCAATTTCTAAAACATATTACCCGAACGAAAGGCCTGGCTTTTCTCATCGATGTCTCCGGGCCGGATTACGAGGACCATTTTTCGATACTTTTAGAGGAGATGGGTTCCTATAGCAGAGAACTTATGGTAAAAAAAAGAATTATTGTAGCGACAAAGCTTGATAAGGAGGGAACAGAAGAAAACATATCTGTTTTGCGGGAGTTATACCCCGATGAAACGGTAATCGGGATTTCTGCGTATACCCGCAAAGGGATAGAAGAACTAAAAGAGAGTTTTCTTTCTTTTGCAACATAACGAGATTATGCAAACGGTAATAATCGGCGGTTCATTTAATCCCATGCATATTGGTCATCTTTTTCTGGCTGAAGAAGTGTTAGTACAGTTTGCATGTAAACGGGTTATTTTTGTGCCCTCTCATTCATCTGCTCATAAGCGGGACCACACCTCCGTCTCCCCGGAAGAACGTCTATTCATGGTAAACCTCGCCGTCGAAGGACTGGATTGGATAACGGTAGATGATTGTGAAATCGAACGGGGCGGTGTTTCCTACAGTATCGATACGATACGGCATTTCGAAAACACATATTCATGGAAAGAAAAGCCGGGATTTGTTATTGGTGATGATCTGGTAGCGGATTTCCATCACTGGAAAGAATATGAGACCCTGCTCAACAAAGTAGTAATTATAGTGGCCCACCGGATGTACAAAGAAAAGGTCAACGTCCCCTTTCCGCATCACTATATTGATAATGTGCTTATACCGATCTCCTCTTCCGAGATACGAGATAGGATACGGGAGGGGAATGCATACCGTTTTCTCTTACCGGAGAAAGTCTATGAGCATATCAGGGCGAACAATCTATATGTAGTTTGATAATGATTGATCGAACGCTTTATAAGCAGAATGTTACACAGAGGGTCTCTAAAAAACGGTTTGAGCACTGCCTGCGGACAGCGGATTTTGCAGAAAAGCTCGCTGCAATGTACGGAGAAAACGAAGAGAAAGCGTGGATTGCCGGTATGCTGCATGATTTGGGAAGAGAATTGAGTAACGAGGCTTTACACCGTATTGCTGCCATAAAATACTCGCCGGCACCGTGGGAAGAGAAACATCCTGTACTGCTCCACGGGAAAGCCGCAGCAGTTATAGCCGAGCAGGAGCTGGGGGTCGAAGATCAGGAAATACTCGATGCAATTGCCGAACACGTTTCCGGAGAACCGGAGATGAGCAGACTATCTAAAATCATCTTTATTGCAGATTATTTGGAACCGGGAAGAGAATATCTGCAGAGCACCAGCGGTGCTTTTTTAGTCGGAGAAGCCGGGCTTGACGAACTGCTTTTGTTTGTACTTACTCAGATTTTTGATCACAGAAAAAAAGAAGGCAAGATGATCGTAGAACCTGCGCTTAGACTGTTTGATGAACTTACCCGTGATGAAATCAAACTAAAAGGTGAATCCTATTGAAAAAAAGAAAAGGTTTTGATAAAAGTATAATTCTTCTCGCCGCCATACTGATCATCATATTAGCTGCCGCATTCTATATCTACTCACATTTTCGTACCGACACCATAACCGATGCCTTAGAGAGCGGAGAAACGATAACCGCGGCTTTTTTCGTATCACATGAGAACAAACTGCTTTTTACGGAGGTGTTTTTCTACAATCCGGAAACCCACAAGGGGGCAATACTCGATATTCCCAGCGAAGTAGGATCGATTCTGAAGTCGGAATCACGGATCGATCGCATCGAAGTGCTCTATGAACCGGGGAAACCAGGTGATATCAAAAGAAAAATCGAGGACCTAATCGGTGCTGAAATCCCGTATTACTTCGAGATGAGCATCGAAGATCTCGAACATGCCGTTGATATTATCGAGGGGGTAGAGATGTTTATCGCAAATCCTGTAGAGAATATTTCTCAGGATGACGTTGTTTTACTTCCTTCAGGCAGTATGGTCCTTGACGGGGGCAAGATCAAGACATTTCTTCTGTACAAAGGGGATGATCGAGAGCCCGAAATAGAAAAAATTGGAAGAAAACAGAAGTTTATCCAGGCGTTTTTAAACAGACTCGGAGAAAAGCACCGAGAGCTCGAACAGGATGCAGTATTTCAGTACTTTCACGAGACTATGAATACCAATCTCGATAAACAGGCACTCCTCTCTTTTATTACGGAGATGCGGCATCTCGATGTAGAGAGGATTATATTTCAACGGGTCCTCGGAGTACATCGTACAGTTGATGATAAAAGGTTGCTTTTTCCTCATTATGACGGCAAACTGCTTAAGGAAACGGTGGGTCAGACAATTGATTCTCTCGTCGGCAGCGAGCCGATTGCTGAGAACAATTTAACGATACATCTAGAAATATTAAACGGTACACAGAGAAACGGTCTAGCTTCGCGTACCTCACAGGTTTTTAAAAGTTTCGGGCACGAGATTGTCCGGGTAGGAAACGCCGAACATTTTGAGTATGAGAGAACAATGGTGATCGACCGTTCAGGAAACATACAGAAAGCGCAGAAGATTGCTAATGTCATCAACTGTCAAAATGTGACTACAAAAATTGAAGAGGATAAACTTTTGCCGGAGGAGGGAGCAAGTGCCGTACAGGATTTTGAAAAAATTGATGTTACTGTTATACTAGGGAAGGATTTTGATGGTAGATATTGCAAAAACTAAAGAACAAGCTATAGAAATAGCGCAAATTATCGATGAAAACAAAGGAATTGACACGGTTGTTCTCTATATCGGTGATCAAAGCAGTTTTACCGATTATTTTGTCATTACTACGGTAAGCAGCAATGCACATGTAAAAGGTCTTGGAAGGGAGATCAAGAATTATTTTTCTGATCACGGAATCCATCCGTTGCATAAAACGAAAAGCTTTGAGGGCGAAAACTGGGTGCTCATTGATTGCGGGAATATTGTTATCCATTTGATGGATAGAGAAATGAGAGAATTTTATGATCTTGAAAGACTCTGGTATTCGGGGGTCCCTGTGTATCATTCATCAAAATCATCGAAATCTAATCCGTCATCATAATCGAACTCGTCCTCATCTTCTTCTAAAAAGTCTTCCTCATCTTCTTCTTCATAATCCTCTTCGAGTTCATCTTCGAACTCTTCTTCATAATCCTCTTCAAATGCATCCTCTTCGAAGTCCTCTTCGAACTCATCATCGAAATCCTCCTCGTAATCATCAAAATCATCATTGAAGAGATCTTCATCTTCATCGGTGCCGTCATTATCACTCATAGCGAGGTAATCAGTAAAAAGGATTTCTTTTTCAAACTCGTTATTGAATAGATCTTTATCCTCTAGCATGTATGCCCTCCATTCAATGTGTTATAACAGTCACAATCTAAAGACAAGTTATAAGAAGTGTCAACTCCCTCTTGTTCGGATTATGATCTTTTTTTTACCTATGTGGGCTGTTTGACATTCATTTTGTTTTATGTATACTATGCACATTATTAAAAAGGAAGCGGTCCTTATAAGTCCTGCTAAGATTAATCTGCATCTCTCTGTAGGGAAGAAAAGGACCGACGGCTATCATGATATTTTATCTGTTTTCCAGCAGATATCGATCTTTGACACGATCAGTATAAGAAAGATCTCCGATGAACCGTCCTGTCGAATAACGGGCATGGATGATGTTTTATCAGTTGATAATATTATGCATACGGCCTATAGGACATTTGTTTCGCAGACCGGTATAAAAGCCGGAATCGATATAACGATAGAGAAAACAATACCGAAAAGGGCCGGATTAGGCGGCGGCTCTTCCGATGCCGCGTCGGTACTTATCGGATTAAACAAGATTTGCGGAACGGAACTACAGCCGTGTGAATTGGCAGCATTAGGTGCGATGGTAGGAAGTGATGTACCGTTTTTCTGTTACACAACTCCTGTAGCAGTCGTTAGTGGGAGGGGAGAAGTGGTACAGCCGATAACCGGGGCACGGGTATTTTACGGGCTTCTCGTTTGCGGGTCGTTTGAAATAGAAACTGCTCGAGCGTATGAATGGATAGATGATAGAGCGGTGAACACCAGAGGCGAACTCTGCAGAGGGAAAACGGAACTTGTCCGTGAATATGTCGAGACAATTCCTGATATGTGGCGGTTCACTAATTCATTTCAACCGGTTATTACACGGTTCTATCCGGCAACAGATGCAATTTTTTGTGACTTGCGTGCACATGGGGCGATCTTCACCTCTTTATCGGGCAGCGGAAGTGCTATTTATGGCCTGTTCCGTAACGAAGAAGAAGCCGCAAACGCATACCACAGTATCGATAGAAAAAATGGAAAGGTGTGGAAAATAAAAACGCTTGAAAAATGCCCTATCACTGTAGTACAATAGAAGAGCGTGGTGTTTTTTCACAAATAAGGAGGGCTTCATGGAGATAACCGACATCCGTATCCGGAGGGTAGAAGCTGACGGCAAACTTCGCGCTTATGTAACCGTAACGTTTGATGATTGCTTTGTGGTGCATAATGTAAAAATCATTGAAGGCAAAAGCGGTCGTTTTATTGCAATGCCAAGCCGCAAAACAAAAACCGGGGAATATAAGGATGTTGCGCATCCCATCAACTCCGATTTCAGGCAGAGGCTACAGGAAAAAATACTGCAGGCCTATTCTCACGAGCTCGAAGACCAAGAAAAACCGGAAGAGCAGTACTAACTAAAGCCCCTACACGGCACTATAACGATGCAGAAGTAATCTAAAAGACATACATTGGGACGTCGGCAAGTGGTAAGCCACATGGTTTTGGTCCATGTATTCGCAGGTTCGAATCCTGCCGTCCCAGTAAGATTTTTTTCTATAATTATAAAGAAGGAGCAGTAGACAAATGGAGCGAAAAACGCTGACCGGCGGGAACAGAGTAGATTTTAAGAAAAACGCAGCAAGAAGATTGCGAAGAACAGGAAGAATTCCTGCTATTATATACGGACACCAACAGCCCGCAGCGGTTTATGTAGATGAAAATGAGTTTAATAAAAAATTCCACACAGTCTCTGAAAATACACTGATTAAAATTACCACCGAAGACAGCACGTATGAAGTGCTGGTGAGGGACTATCAGGAAGATGCCTTGAGCGGAAGAATTCTGCACATCGATTTTTATGAAATCGAGCAGGGGAAACTCCTCACAACGAATATTCCGATTCACCTCGAGGGGAATGCGCCCGGTGTTAAAGAAGGGGGTATTTTAGACCACCGCCTGCACGAGGTGGAAGTACAGTGTTTACCAAAGGATATCCCCGAGTATTTCACGGTCGATATTTCCGGACTGGTAACCGGAGAGGTAATTCATGTCTCCGACCTGGAAGTGCCCGAAGACGTTAAAATTCTCAACAATGAAGATCAGGCCATTGTTGCTATCACTCATGCTAAGATAGAACTCGTCGAGGAAGAGGAAGAAGCAGAAGAAGAAATGCTCGAAGGCGAAGAGGCTGAAGGCGAAGAAGCGGAAACCGAGGAACAAGAAGAGACTGAAGAGGCTTAATCTCTGGATCTTCTCATTTTTGGGCTGGGAAATCCCGGCAAAGCATATTCTCATACCCGGCACAACATCGGATTCGATTTGGTAGAACGGATTGCCGAGCTTCGTAATCTGCGGTGGAGAAAGCGGTTTTTAACCCCCTATTACTATGCACATGAGAGAACAGGAGGGAATGAAGGGAATGTTCTTTTTTTAGTGAAGCCGCTGACCTTTATGAACCGTTCAGGAGATATACTTCCTGATGTTATTAAAAAAAGTGGCTTAAGCATCGATAATCTCCTTGTGATATGCGACAACCTCGATCTGCCTCCCGGGAGGCTGCGTCTTAAACGTAACAGCGGAACTGCAGGGCATAAGGGAATCCGGTCTATTCGAAATATGGTCGACAGCATAGATCCCGAAAAACCGTTTTTAACTCTTTTTGTAGGGATCGGAAGACCGAAAAGGGGTGTGATTGTTGATTATGTGTTACACCGCCCGGATGAAACCGAGAAGGAACAATACCGAAACGCAATAGAATCAGGTGCAAAAGGAGTACTTCGACTGATAGACAATTCTTTTCAGCAGGTGATGAATGAGCTCAACCGAAAGCAATAACGCTACCCGGACTGTTGAACACTTTATTCTCAAAAAGAATATAAAACCGGGGAGTTCCATACTGATCGGGTTGTCCGGAGGGCCGGACAGTGTTGCTCTCCTCTCCATGTTAGCGGAACTCAGGGGAAAGTATCGCTTCCGTCTCGGCTGCTGCCACATCGACCATGGCATTCGGCCGATATCGAGTTCACGAAAAGAAGCCGAGCTTGTCCGTTCACTTGCTTCTTGCTTTGACATCCCTCTTTCTATCAGAAAAATCGAGAAGGATTCACTTAAAAAAAGAGCGAGAGCAGAGGGGCGAAGCCTTGAAGAGACGGCTCGAGCCGAAAGGTATGCACTTTTTAACGAAGTCATGAAACGGGAGGGATATGAATATCTTGCATTAGGACATCATCGTGACGACCAAGAAGAGACAGCAATCATGCGCTTTTTTCAAGGCAGCGGGCCGAACGGATTGGCAGGTATTCCGGAAATGAGGGGCAGTATCATCAGACCTCTTCTCTCTCTTACCCGGGATGAAATTCTGGTCTATGTAGATGCCAAAAAACTTCAGTACCGTATCGACGAATCAAATTATGAAGAAGATTTTCTGCGTAATAGAGTACGTAACAGGCTTATCCCCTGTATCAAAGAAACCATACCGGATTATCGGGCAGGAATTGCCTCGGTAAGCGGTAAAATGGAGCGAATAGGCGAGTTCATTTCGCAAGAAAGTAAAAAAAGAATACCGTGGAGAAGGGAGGGGAATCGTTTTATCGTATCTAAGAAGCGATTTGCAGAGCAGCCCGGGGTCCTCCGTATTGAATCTATCTATACAGTGATCAATCAACTTGGCAGGGTTTATTCGGAAAAACGTGTTCCCTACAAATTTTTGGCCCCTCTTTACAGTGATGACGCTGTCTGCAAAGAGGGAGTAATCCTTCAAGGGTTCGGCATTGTGCTCAAAAGCGAGGGTAATTCAATTTTTTTCGAACCTGAAGTTGTTCATAGGGAAAAAAAGAGTTATTTTATCCGAATAGACGGAGAAGGCAGGTATCATTTCGGAGCAGATTTTTATTTTCAAGTTGAAGAAAAGATAGTATCTTTTTACACAGAGAACAGTATCAGTATACCGAAAAAAGAAATACGTTTTCCATTAATTGCAAAGAGCAGAAAACCCGGTGATATTCTCAGTGGAGAAAGGCAACAAAGGGAAATAAAGAAATTGTTCTCACAATGGCAGGTGCCCTCTTCTTTGCGTTGGAAGATTCCGGTCCTCGAGGACCGTAGCGGAATAATTGCGGTGGTCGGAAAGCCGTTTGGGTTCAAAAACAGGGTTGCCGATAGTTGGAAAAGATGTCACATTAATAGAAAAGAAAAGATGTTAGTTTTTAATGTAAGAAGTTTTGGAGTGGGGGAGTGAATTTCAAAGATAATAATCAACAAAATAATAACGATAACGATAAAAAAGATCCGAATAAACTGAACTTCAATTTTAATAATAACAGATTCGCTCTCTTTTTTCTTGTAACACTTATTCTCATGTTTGTTCTGTTATTCTTGTTCAATAATGAAAGTCCGCAAACGGAGATACCGTATTCCGTGTTTCTCGGTTATTTGGAAAATGGGGAGGTAGAATCTGTAAAGATCTACGATAATACTGAAATTCAAGGCACGTTGCGTGGTAGAAGTGGCGAGATGACTATGTTCAAAACCATGATCCCCTACTACCACGATGAACTGATCACGCTTTTGAGAGAAAACGGTGTGAAGATAACCGGTGCAGTCAAAACGGTTTCCCCTTTCAGGGTTTTTCTCGAGTTTTTGCCCTGGGTAATCGGGTTTTTGTTTATCTGGTTTATGTTTCGACAGATACAGGGCGGGAGCAATAAAGCGTTTTCTTTCGGGAAGAGTAAAGCAAAGCGGTATATCGAGACCGGCATTAAAATCATGTTCAACGATGTTGCCGGGCAGAAAGAGGCAAAATATGAGCTTCAGGAAGTCGTAGATTTTTTGAAAAACCCTCAGAAATTTACCAGAATCGGAGCAAAGATCCCGAAAGGGGCGTTGTTGGTCGGTATGCCGGGTACCGGTAAGACCCTTCTTGCCAAAGCAATAGCAGGAGAGGCAGACGTTCCTTTTTTTCACATGTCGGGGTCCGATTTTGTAGAGATGTTTGTGGGAGTCGGCGCAAGCAGAGTACGTGATTTATTTGAACAGGGAAAAAAGAACGCCCCCTGTATTATTTTTATCGATGAGCTCGATGCAGTAGGAAGGACAAGAGGGGCAGGCTATGGAGGTGGCCACGACGAACGGGAGCAGACCTTGAACCAGATGCTTGTAGAAATGGACGGGTTCGACACAAAAGACGGTATTATCATCGTTGCTGCCACAAACCGTCCCGATGTACTCGACCCTGCATTACTGCGGCCGGGAAGGTTCGACCGGCAGGTTGTTGTCGATATGCCCGACATCAATGAGCGGGAAGCGATACTCAAAATTCATGCCCAAAAGATTTCTCTCGATAAAGAAGTTGATTTAAATAGAATCGCCCGAGCAACTCCGGGGACATCCGGTGCCGACCTTGCCAATCTGGTCAATGAGAGCGCTCTATTCGCTGCCAGAAAGAACAAAGATACGGTCACAATGGATGATTTCGAAGAGGCGCGGGACAAGATCCTCTTAGGTGTTGCCCGAAAATCGAGGGTCATCTCGGATGAAGATAAAAAGATGACTGCTTACCATGAGGCAGGTCATGCTTTACTCCATTATTACTTAAAAGATGTCGACCCGCTCCATAAGGTGACCGTTATTCCCCATGGACAAGCCTTAGGACTTTCCATGTCGCTGCCCGAAAAAGATTCCTATTCTCGAAGCAAACGGTGGTTAATGTCGAGAATTAAAGTCGCAATGGGCGGATATGTAGCGGAGCAGCTTGTTTACCGGCAGACTTCCACCGGTACGAAAAATGATATCGAACAGGCAACTACTATTGCAAGGAAAATGGTCCAGGAGTGGGGGATGAGTGAAAAACTCGGGTTTATCGCATTCGGACAGGAGGATGAACCTATCTTCTTAGGGAAGCAAATCGCACAGCACAAGGATTATTCTGAGAATACTGCCCAAAAAATTGATGAGGAGATAGAGCGGATTCTCAAAGAGTGTATGAACGATGTAGAAAAACTTCTTCTTGACCATAAGGACCAGCTGACGCTTCTTGCTGAAACGTTAGTTGAAAAAGAAACTCTCGATGACAGGGAGATTCGGGAACTGATAGGATTCCCGCCACTTGAGAATGAACAAACAAAGAGCTAAACTCCTGCTCCTTCCCGGAATTAGCCTTCTTCTCGCGCTCAGCTGTCAAACAATGAAAGACGGCTCCTATGAACCTCCGAAACTGAGCGAGATCACCGTCGAACAGCTCAAAGAATCGATTGACACCGGCCGTCCTTTTTCTGCAGTGCAGGACATCTCCGCCCTGCGGCGGGAAAACATCGGCATAGAAGAAGAAAAATTAGATTCTCTCTATAACAAAGCGTTAGAAAAGATCGAAGAGCTTTTCTTTGAAGCGGTCGAAAAGAAGGAGTTTAAGCGGGCGTTTTCTATCTATAAAACCGGTATCGTTACCGGCATAGAAGACCGGTTTGAAGGATGGAGTGAGAAGGATTTTTATCTAGCGTTAGCGGATACGCAGCTTGAACAGGATAAACCGATTCCGGGCCTCGTGTACTTTATCCGGGCGATGGAGGAAGGGACTCTTGATGAAGAGACCCTTCTCAAATACGGATCAATCGCAATTGAAGAAAGACACCGCTCGAGTATGAAAATAATACTTTCACAAATGCTGAAACAGGATTTTTCCATCCCTCAAGATTTTGCAGAATTTATTAAAAACCGGCCGACCCCGGCCGACATGCTCAGGGGTACAGTGACAATTTGGGTTGACAAAGGGATGAGAATTGAACAGGGGGTAGGGTATCCGGACCGTGTGATCGGGAGCGGTTTCTTTATTGATAAACGGGGGTATCTGCTTACCAATTATCATGTGATCCGGAGTGAAGTCGATCCGGAATATGAAGGATATTCTCGGCTCTATGTCCGCCTCTCATCATCGAGTGACGAACGCATTCCCGCAAAGGTGGTCGGGTACGACCGCATTTTTGATATAGCTCTTTTAAAGGTGGAAAGAGAGCCCGCCTTTGTCTTTTCACTCGGGGAAAAAGAGAAATTTTCTGCCGGGGAGAAGATTTTTGCAATCGGTTCTCCGGGCGGTTTGGAAAATACAATAACATCGGGAATTATCTCCGCTACGGGAAGGCGGTTCCTTCAAATGGGTGATGCACTCCAGGTTGATGTCCCTATCAATCCTGGAAACAGCGGCGGACCTCTTTTAAATGAGGAAGGAGAGATGGTCGGGGTAGTTTTCGCCGGTTTGGAACAATTCGAAGGGGTCAACTTTGCTATTCCGGCCCACTGGATTAACGATTTACTGCCGGACCTCTATACCGGAGATGAGGTTTTACATCCATGGATGGGAATGGCGGTATTTGAGCGGAACAATACGTTGGAAGTGCTGTATGTACTTCCCGGATCTCCTGCCTACCGGGCCGGTATCCGTTACGGTGACACTATTTCTACAATAAATGGAACTTCATATACAGAAATTGGAGAAATACAGCAATTCTTACTTACGGTTGTACCGGAGACGGTGGTTTCCGTCACCTGGGAACGCAATGAAGAAGAGCATACCGGCATTCTTTCTTTGAGCGAACGTCCGCACAGGCCTATGGATATTGCGCTTAAACGGGACATCAAGGAAAAAGTTTTTGTTCCCCTGTTCGGCCTTAAAATAGAAGAAATAGGAAACCTGTTCTGGGATAGTAACTACATTGTAAAAAAAGTGTATCCCGGTTTTGTTGCGGATGAGACAAATATTTCAGAAAACGATCCGTTGAGTGTAATTCGCTGGTTTGTCGAGAAAGAGCAGAGGATTGCGGTGCTGCAGATTTTCATTAAAAAGCGCAAAGCAGGATTTCTCCAGAAAGCACTCCAACTTGCAGCCTATCTTGAAATCGATTATTTTCTCTAACTTCCTATCATTTGTAGTTTGAAATTTTACCTCTTTTCTATGTATACTATCATACAGAATGTCTTCCCAAAATACACAGCCGAAGATCCTCATCGTCGAGGACGAAAACATTGTCGCACTCGATATGATGAACCGGTTAAAGCAATACGGTTACCGGATCGTGGACCGTGTTGGAAGTGGAAAGGATGCTGTCGCCTCTTCGAAGAAACACAATCCTGATGTCGTGCTTATGGACATTCAACTCAAAGGGGAAATAGACGGAATTGCTGCCGCCGATAGTATTCGAGAACAGTTTGATATTCCGGTAATATTTATCACCGCATTTGCTGATGACTCCACTTTGCAGAGGGCAAAGGTCACAGAGGCGTTCGGTTATCTGATCAAGCCGTTTAACGACCGGGAGATGTATACCAATATTGAGGTTGCTCTGTATAAACATCGAATGGAAAAGCGGGTGCGGGAAAGTGAAAAGTGGCTCGATATCACCCTTACAAGTATTGCAGATGGTGTAATCGCTACCGATGAAGATGGACATATTCGTTTTATAAACCCTGCAGCAGAAAAATTGACCGGGTATACTGCAGAAGAAAGCAAGAGAAAACAGTTAAGCGAGATTTTTATTACCAAAGCGGATGCAGAACTGTTTGAAAAACTACATCAGCAGCAGTCGGATTTTTCCGCTGAAAATCTTATCCTTACGAGAAAAGATGGAACGAGCATTCCCATAGAATTATCCAAAGCATCGATCCACAGAGGCAGGGAACAATACGGGGGAGTGTATGTTTTCCGCGATGTAGCGGAGAGAAGGAAGTTCGAAGTCGAGCTGCAGGAAGCAAAAGATCGCGCAGAAGCAGCAAACCGGGCGAAAAACACGTTCTTGGCAAATATCACCCATGAATTGCGCACACCTCTTAACAGTATCATAGGAATGAGTTCATTGTCCTTAGAGAAGAATGAAAATCCTGAAATCGGTGAATATCTAAAGATTATTGAAGAAGCAGGGAAATCTCTTCTCTCCCAAATTAACAGCATCTTAGATTATTCTCAGATAGAATCAGGAAAAGTACGTTTCGAAGAAGATGTGTTTTCTTTCGATGATGTTTGTAAACAGCTTTTTGCTATGTACAAAGCACGGGCAGCGGCAAAAAAACTCCAGTTTACGATTACAATTCAAGAAGGGTGCCCTCTTACAATGAAAGGAGACAAACACTATGTAACCGGCGTACTCTCACATCTTTTAGAAAACGGTTTCAAATTTACTCATGAGGGGTCGGTAGAACTCCTGCTGCAAGCTCATGATAACGACACCGAGAAAGATACACTGTTAATTACCGTAAAAGATACCGGAGTGGGGCTAGAAAAAAAGGAACAAGATGCAATTTTTAATGCGTTTACTCAGATAGATGAATCTTACACCCGGGTATATGGGGGAGCAGGGTTAGGACTGTCTATCGTAAAAAACCTTCTGCACTTGCAGGGGGGAGAAATCTGGGTCGAAAGCGAAATCGATAAAGGCAGTTCTTTTTTTGTTCTTTTTCCAACCGGCAATGAAAAATTGAGGAAAAGTGACTGTGCTCAGCATGATATTGTATTTTCGGAAGAAACGTTCGTGCGCAAGGAAGAGGACCCGTGCGGTATTGATCTACTCGAAGATATTCTCAGTGCTATACCGGAGTGTATCGAAATCAACGATTTTAACAGAATTGAAACCTTGGTCGCGACGATTCGAGAGCGGGAGCCTGAGCTGAAAAATGAGATAGGGGAGAAGCTGTTCAAATTGTTATTGGCTGCAAGGAGAGGTGATGGAGAGAAACTTATGCAGATTAAAAGCGACATCGCGGATGCCTGTGCCGGAATCCGGGACCGGAAGTAAAGGGAAAGACAAATGAATCATTCAAAAATAATGGTTGTTGAAGATGAGAACATCGTTGCACTCGATCTGCGTTATCAATTAGAGAAAAACGGGTACATCGTCTCTGCTATTTTCAGTTCGGGCGAAGAGGCCCTTCAAAATATTGATAAGCTAAAACCCAACCTGGTGCTTATGGACATCCAGCTCCAAGGGAACATGGACGGGGTCGAAACGGCAAAAATGATTAGGGACGACTATAAAATACCGGTTGTATTCATAACAGCATTTGCCGATGATACAACATTTCAGCGGGCGAAAAGCATTGATCCTTTCGGTTACATAATAAAACCGTTCGAAGAGAGGATTCTCCGGACGACGATCGAAATGGCAATTTATAAAGCTGAAATCGATAGAAAACTTGTCGAAAGTGAGGAACGATACCGAAATTTTTTTGAAGAAGATCTTTCCGGAGATTTTGTGGCCAAATCCGACGGTACTATCTTTGAGTGCAATCCGGCTTTTTTGGAGATGTTCGAATTCGAATCTCGTGAACGCGCGCTGGGGACCGCTATCAACAATTTATTTACGGATGATGAACAGAAGGAAAACTTCTGGAGCGAGTTGCGATCAAAAAAGAAACTGCGGCTTATGGAGCTTGAATTAAAGACCTATACGGAAGAAGTAATTGAAGTAATGGCAAACGTTATTGCAGATTTTGAGAACGGCACAATCAAGGAAATAAAAGGATATTTGATCGATACTACCGAACGGAAAAAACTTGAAGAACAGTTACGGCAATCACAGAAAATGGAGGCGATCGGACGGCTCGCAGGCGGGGTCGCCCACGACTTCAACAATATCCTTACCGTTATCACCGGGTATAACACCATGATGAAAGAGAAAATAAAAGAAGATATGCCTATAGAAGAGGATATTGAAGGAATCAAGAAAGCGGCGCAAAAAGCAACTAATCTTACCCGTCAGCTGTTGGTATTCAGCCGTAAACATACACTAAAACCAAGTGTTGTGAGTATCAATACATTGCTCAACGATATGGAAAAGATGTTGGACCGGCTTATCCATGAAAATATAACGATCACTTATTTTCTCGAAGCTGAAAATCCCTACATATTTATCGATCAAAGCCAAATGGAACAGGTATTGATCAATCTGGCTGTGAATGCTAAAGACGCCATGCCGGACGGCGGGAAATTACTGGTCCAAACGTATAACTATGAACCGACGGCGCGGGAACGGCTTGAAATGAACATCGAGCAAGGAAATTATGTTGTGATTTCGATTCAGGATACAGGAGTAGGGATTCCCGAGAAAGAACGTTCTAAAATATTTGAACCGTTTTTTACGACCAAGACGGAAACTCAAGGGACCGGGCTTGGACTTTCCACTGTTTATGCCATTGTGACACAGAGCAAAGGGTATATTCGGGTTTCCAGTGAAGTCGGAAAAGGGACCACTTTTACCATATATCTTCCCCTCTGGGAGGGACTTGCCGGTTCAGAAGTAGAAAAAAAAGAGGATACCGGAGATACTTCGGGTAGTGAGACTATCCTCATCGTCGAAGATGATGCAAACGTTCGGGAGCTCGTGTATAAAATTTTAATAAAAAAAGGCTATCATGTGCTGGAAGCACAGAACGCGGGTGAAGCCATTATCATTTGCGAAAAGCAAGTTTCTCCGATTCACCTTCTTATAACTGATGTGGTTATGCCCCTTATGCGGGGTGATGAATTGGCAATGCGGCTAAAAAAAATCCGTCCGGAGTTAAAAACTCTGTTTATGTCCGGGTATTCCGACAAAAAGATAGAAGCCGAGGCGAGTGAAGCAGATAAGCCCAATTTTATTCAAAAACCGTTTGAAATTTGCCAATTTACTTCAATGGTTCGAGGAATACTGGACTCCCCGAGTTAAATGTGATTATATCAAATCAATCAGAAACGACGCGCTGCTCTTAATGCTAATTCGGACAAAGGAACAACATGACGAGAAAAGAAAAAATAAGAAACTTCTGTATTATTGCACATATCGACCACGGGAAATCTACACTTGCCGACAGGTTTATCGAACGGGCACATATTGTCGATGAACGGAAGTTCAAAGAACAAATACTCGACACAATGGATATCGAACGGGAACGAGGGATCACTATAAAATCTCAAGCGATTACGATACCGTATAAAAGTAAAAACGGTGTTTCGTATAATCTCAATCTGGTTGACACACCCGGGCATGTCGATTTTTCGTATGAAGTCTCGAGAGCGATTTCCGCATGCGAGGGGGCACTCCTGCTTATCGACGCGACACAGGGCGCCCAAGCCCAGACATTTGCAAATCTTTTTATGGCATTAGAGCATGATCTCGAGATTATCCCGGTTATTAATAAAATTGATCTGCCCAGTGCAG
>CAZQKT010000078.1:15908-17121 GCA_964594055.1 uncultured Spirochaetales bacterium | reverse complement strand
TACACCACTCCTACGACGGGATGTTCTCACTGCGCAAGGGGGACTGGAAGTTCATCGACGGCAACGGGTCCGGAGGATTCAGCGAACCGGCCCGATGGACGCCGGGCCCGGACGATCCGAAAGGACAGCTGTACAACATCCGGAACGACTTCCGGGAAAATCTCAATCTTTGGAAGGAGCGGCAGGAGATCGTCACCGAATACAAGGAACTTTTAGAAAAATATAAACGGAAAGGCAGGACGAGGCCCCGGTAGGACCGGAAGCAATGATGAAAAAAGGGATACGGCGGGTAGAGTTCTTTCCCCGAGAGTGGGACCTGAAACGCTGTTTTGCCGTTGCTGCGGGCGCCGGCTTCGAAGGGATGGAACTCATTTTCAGGAAGGACACAGAACGGGTCGTCTCGAACATCCGCTCTTCTACCGACGGATTTCCGCCGGGATACCACCCTTGGCAGTCGCTTGCTGCCTCGGTCACTTTCGACATGGATGAGAAGGGGTGCGGCGAGGTCCGAAGCAGCGGTGAAGCTTCCGGTATCGAGATAAGCAGCCTTGCAACGGGGTATTCACCACTCGGAGCACCGAATACCCCCGAGTTCGAAAAGACGAAGCATTACCTCGAAGAGGCTGTAATCCGGACGAAATGGCTGGGAGGGACGACGGTCCTCATCAGTTTCGAAAAATCCCCCGCCGACACCCCGGATGAAACCGCCCGTCTCTGGGCGGTAGAACTACTTCGCGGCGTTGTTCCCTTGGCAGAGAAGCTTAACATTACTCTCGCCTACGAACTGGTATGGCCCGCGATCTACTCCTCGCCCGAGGAAATAGCGTGGATCATTGAACAGGTGGGCTCCGAAAACCTCGGCTGTTACTTCGATCCGGCCAATATCATTGAGAATTTTTCGACACCCGGTGAGCCTCTCCCGGCCGAGGCCCGCCCGGATGTGTGGCTCTCCAGCCTCGGACACTACGTTGCATCCGTGCATATAAAAGATTATTCGGTCGAACACGGCCCGGTCGAGGTCTCTCGGGGTGATGTTCCCTGGCAGGATTTTTTCGGCGAGCTCGAGAAAACAGGCTACAACGGCTGGCTCGTTGCCGAACTGGAAATAGAACCTGCAGACCATCTGAAAGCGATACAGGAAGCCTCCCGGTTTATCGACCTCAGCATCTCTTGAATTTTTACATAATATGTGATATACATAATATGTGGAGGT
>CAZQKT010000078.1:4358-15808 GCA_964594055.1 uncultured Spirochaetales bacterium | reverse complement strand
AGGTAAGAAAAATAGCCATTAATAAAAACACCACACTGACGGGACTTGTAAGAGAATACCTTACAAGATTGGCTGCCAGGGAAGATCAGCGGGCCGAAGAAATTATCGCGGAACTAAAAGCTTCTATGGATTCTTCGGGAGTTATCATCGGACGAAAAACGTGGACCCGGGATGATCTGCATGAACGATAACACCAACATTATCGTGCAGGACCCGTTCCGCTAATTGTTCTTCTTCCACTCCTCGAAGTCCCGCTCTTCCTGCTGTAACCACTCCTGCCACCTCTCGTAATCACCCCGGATGTATCCCTCCCAGGTGTCCCAGGGTGAGTCATCGACCTGAAAATAGGTAGTGGCCTGCTCGGGTCCCTCTCCGTGGAAATATCCTTCGTGAAACTCTCCGGTATATTCATTGCCGTTTGCAAGGGTAAACGTACCTTCCCCTTCGATGACACCGTCCCTGAACTCCCCCCGGTATACGGCACCGTTCGTCCAGGTGTACGTCCCCTCACCGTTGAAAAGCCCCTCTGCAAACCGGCCCTTATAGGTATCGCCGTTATTGAGCTTCATCGTTCCCTCACCGTGCGGCTCACCGTTTAAGAGCCCACCCGTGTACATTCCCCGGGCAAACTGCAGCGGCCCGGATGTGGTGCTCCGGTCGGTAACCGTTTCTCCAGTCCCCGCAGTCGAGGCTGGACCGCCGCCCCAGCTCTCCGGGGGGAAGACACTGATGGCACTGTGATATCGGGTCCGCCAGTAGCGGGAAGTGAGTTCGGTAATGTTGATGCCGCGGTTCGGCCCGTCTGAGATGGCGTGGATAATCGAGTTCTGTCCGATGTAGATGGATACATGCGTGATGACCCTTGGGTCCGGACCGGTAGCGAAAAAGAGAAGGTCACCGGGGAGCACTTCGTCTCTGGAAATGGTACTCCCGAACCGGACCATCTCCCTGGATATCCGGGGCAGCCTGGGCAAATGGGGCCGATAGATGTAGACGACAAACCCCGAGCAATCGAAACAGGGGGGAGCCGCACCTCCGGTACAGTAGCTATTTCCGATAAAACGGCGGGCCTTGGAAATAATGTCCCGATTGACATCCAGCGCAGACATTGATGCGGCTGTATACACAAAAAATACCGCTACGGCAAGGATCAATAAGACAGTGCGTTTGTTCATCACACCTCCCTCACGGTACAGCGTACCGACAGAAAATCAACCGATGAGTTTTGAACCCATACTGTATGCTTTTTCGAGAAGGGTCTTGTTTTCGGCAATGTCCCCTGCTCTGTCCGCACTGCCGTAGACGATATCGACGATCTCCGACCCGGTAAACCGGTACGCATCCTGGAACATCCTGATGGCGTTGATTGCCCCGGACGCGTAGGGGTCGGTATCGCCATACACCAGGATAATACCGATTTTTTTTCCCTTAAAATTGTTTTTCTCTTCTGTGGCAATCGCATAGCAGCGGTCCATAAACAGTTTCGTCTGGGCAGAGATTGTAAACCAGTAAATAGGAGAGGCAATGACCAGAGAGCCCGCCTCTTTTAAGAGCGGATACAATTTCTGCATGTCATCGATAACGGTGCACCCGGCATCAGCAGACTGCTGACAGGAGTCACACGCGGTGCATGGGCCGATGTCCATATCGTGGAGGAAAAAGCTTTTGACAGCGTCTCCGGCGTCCCTTATCCCGGCTTCGGTGCGCTCGGCAAGCAGTGCGCTGTTACCGTTTTTCCGGGGGCTTCCGATTACAATGATTGATTTTTTCGAATCCATATACTACTCCGATTTCCTATTCCAAACTGGTAACTATTTTCTCTTTATTTAAAAACCGTGTCAAATAGAAATCGATAAAAAGAAGGACACAGGCGCCGGCAAGCACTACCCCTACCGCCTGCCAAGAGACCAGCCCGCCGCCTCCCGCAAGTGCGCCCGCCGCTCCTAAAAGACCGAAAATGAGGATAAATATTACCAAGTTAAAAATTCTGTTCTCCCGCATGCCGAAAAAAAGCTGGACAAAACCGAGAAGCCCTCCGAACGAGGCAAGCACGACCGGCAGGACCGCAAAGATATAGAACAGAAGCGGAGCAGAGGGCAGCCGTATTGCCGCTGCCTCTGAAGTGCCCGCAATAATCGATGAGGCAATCGTCAATATGACCGTGACGACGATCCCGGCAGCAATCCCGGGAATAACCACTCCCGCAACTTTGCCCATCCAGAAGGTGCGTAAATCGACCGGTGTACAGAGCAGCACTTCGATCCGCCCGTCCCGTTTTTCATTGATAAAAGCCTGGCTCGAGACAATCAGTACGACATAGACACTCAGCACGGTCGCCATATAAAAAAGTCCGGTCTCGCTTATTCCGGACCCGGTCCCGAACCGGACAAACCTCGGACCCGCAATAACTCCCCAAATAATGACAAACATGATAATCGAGAACAGCACCCGCTTATTGGAGAGCATATCTTCGAGTTCCCGCTTAGCGATATTCAAAAGCAGTGCACCGCTGCTATTCATTTCTCCTTTTCTCTCCTTCCTCATAGTCCGTCCCCACGATATTCATGTACACCTCTTCAAGGGTTTTTGTCGACCGCTTGAACTCATCGATTTCGATATCCGCCATCACCAGCGGTTTCAGGCTGAATGATGGATGCGAGAGCGAACAGATTAGAGTGGAATCTTGAGCAATCACGTTTGCTACCGCCGGGTCGTTTTGGACGATTTTCCGGGCACGGTCCAGATCAGATTTGTCTGCAAGAGTTATTATTACCTGCGGTTCGCTGAAGCTGTTCGTTAAGGTATCCAGCCGGTCCCATGCTTTAATTATACCGCGGTCGAGAATAGCTACGCTCGAACACAATTTCTGCACTTCGTCGAGATTGTGGGAGTTAAAAAATACGGTCATCTCCCGCTCGGTGGAAAGCTCGACAATACGCTTTCGAAAATCGACTTGTGCTTCCGGGTCGAGCCCGGCAGTCGGCTCATCCAAAAAGAGAACTTCAGGGTCGTGGACCAGGGCCCGGGCCAAGGCCAGCTTTTTTTTCATCCCGGTCGAAAAAGTCCCCACTTTTTTGTCTGCTGCATGGGACAGCCCCACTTCTGCAAGCAGCGTCTTGATCTTTTCCTCTCTCTTTTTTATTCCGTAGAGCCCGGCAAAATAATCAAGGTTTTTATAGGCGGTAAAGGTCTCATACATGCCGTGCTTTTCCAGAATCACGCCTGTCTTCGCCCGGTTTGCAGGAGTTTCTCCCAGCCGGGATCCCATTACCAGCGCATCTCCTCTATCGGGTACCAGCAGACCGAGGAGAATCAGCATAGTTGTTGTTTTCCCCGCACCGTTCGGCCCTAAAAAACCGAATATCGCCCCTTTTTCTACGGAAAACGAGATACCGTCTAATACCGCTTTTTTGTCAAACGATTTTTTTACACTGTTGACTTCGATAATACGCATGTACCTTGCGGCTCGACCGCCCCCTACAACGTAGCAATGATTTACAACACCGGTTTACGGACAACTCAAAAATTGAGAGGCTTTTCTTTTCGGTACACTGTTCCATGGAATTTTGCTACTCGTTCTCCGGTATCATCAGTTACATCGACCTCGTACGTAGCCAATTTCGGATGCAGAGAGACCTCATGTGCTTCCGCATACAGCGTGCCTGCTCGTACAGCTTTGAAAAACGATATATGCACATCGATCCCCATTGCAATCGTGCCGTAACTGTTCGACGCAGCTGCGAAAGCGTAATCCGCCAAGGTAAAAATCGCCCCGCCCTGGACCGTATCGACACTATTGAGATGATCACGTTTTATCTCCATTCTGGTTTTTGCCCAGCCCTTACCGATATTGGTAAGTTCTATTTCGGAGAGTCTGGAATAACCGTCTTTTTTAAAGTACTCGATAAGTTTTTGCTCATCAAATCGAAGATATTCTTCGGCCACAAGCATATCCTCCTAATGCACGACGATGGCACTACGATGCGATTTTGTCCCGGAAGTGTTCAGCGAACTCTTTCTCCCCTACTATTTCAAAAAAGACGGACCTTCCGCTTGTAAGTAATACCTGGGTAACACTGCCTGCAAGAAACTTTTTTATCCTCGAGACCGGGGGCTCTTCCCGGCCGTCCTTTTTCCCGTCGATGATGTCCATTGCACTGCTTCGAGCAATCCATTGTATTCTTTCGATCGCGGAAAGCTGCAGATGGAATTCGGTTTTCTCATAATCGGAATCACGCTGAACCAGTTTACTGAGCCAGTTCTCTTTTTCAAAGTCCTCAAATATGAGTTGATCATTGATATGGTAGAGGAGCCCGGGGAGATCGTAGAGCTGCGTGTTGGAGTTTCCCAAGAACTTGGCAAACGTACGATATACAACGCTACCGCCGAACCGCTTTTCTCGCTCGTTCCAGAATGCTTCGGGACCGGTATTTTTTTGTGTCATACGGACTACAGTATAGCGTTATCTCGGCAGTTGGATCAACGTTTTTATGGTGTAGTCGTCGGAATCAGTTTCTAATTTGAACTCTTTAATATAGTAATCATACTCTTCATCGAGTTTCATTTTAAACGTAGCTGTTCCGACATTCCCATTGTCATTATGCATTTCGGACGTCACTTCTTCTTTTTCTTCATCTACATCGATTTCTTTGAACTCAAACGGTTCATAATCGTAAGTGAGAGGACCTGTATCGAAGACCTCATCATCCTTGATTTTATCACGGTCATCAACATCCGGATGAAACTGTTTGTAAATATCGTCACGATTTTCTTTATTGAGTGCGTCCTCGAACTTCCCTACCCGTTCCTTCATTTCGACCCCGATCTCCGGTTCGAACAGTTCACAGGAAAGCATTCCGACTGCAATCACTACCAGCACCACAAGTCCAACATGTAGAGATTTTATATGACGATTCATCTTATCCTCCTTAAATATCAGCTTCTACCAGGTACGGGACGATTCCTTTCTCAAACCTGGTGAGAAATTGGGTGTACACCTCTTCAAACCGGGTGTAATTTTTGTTCTGTAGATCTGTAATATATTTCGACTTCATTGCCACATACATCCGCCCCATAACGTACCGTCGCAGCGAGAGGGCGGAGAGGGCATAATAACGGATGTTCATCCGCATATAGCTCGTGTTCACCTCGAGCGGGAACACAGTATCCTGGTAGTACTCCTGACGGGCATCTTTTCCCTGCTCTTCTTCTATCTTTTTTAGTTTCTCCCGTTCGGTTTCGATCTTAGCTCGTCTCTGTTCGTAGACAGGGACAAGTTCTTGAAGCTCTCCGATCAAGGTTTTTAGCTGTTTATCAACCCGTTCCGCAGCACCCGCAGGGTTTTCGAAAAACTGTTCATTCTTTTGGGCATTCCACGCTGAAAAATCCAACTCGCCCCTTTTTACCGTTACTTTTTCTCCGGGCGGTTCTCCGGGCCGCACCTCGACCCCTTCTTCCGTGCCCAATTCCACAGATTCGCCTTCCGAGGAGACCTCGACCATACCGCTTTCTACAGCAATAAACGACGAACCGTCTGGTCCGGAAAACACGGTAAACTCGGTCCCCCGTACACCGGCTACGACACTAGGTGTGGTAAAACTCGGTTCCCGGCCGAACGTTTTACTTATCTTGAAACGTGCAGAGCCGAGTGCAGTATTATACACCGACTGTTTTTCCCCTCCGGTCTCTTTCTCCAGCAGTGTGAATACCGTATTCGGTGAGATCCTAATTGTGCTGTAATCCCCCTGTTCGATTTCGGCGTAGCTTGCATCGGAGGTGATGACTGTATCTCCGTTTTCGACAGGATCGCCAATGTAGAGCTCCCAGAGATCACCGGAACTGTCCCTGAGATCGACCCATCCTTCTACATACACCGCGGTACCGTCATCTGCGAACAGACCAACAGCACATACAACCGAAAACAGAATGCTCGTTATTAATACGAATGATAGTTTTTTGTTCATGGCTACATCACCTTAAAACCGTGAATGAGCGGGTAAAGTCCCTTTCTTCCGTCGAGGAGCAGGAGAAACGTCCCGTTTTTTGCCTTGATCGTTGCCACGACGGCAGATGATTCGATATATTTATTAAAAAACACCTCGACTTCCATTGTTTCGGCAAAATTTTTGTACGTATCATCATCCACCCGGTCCAAAGAGGCAATGGAATAATCGTCTATCACAAACCCTGCGTTCGTGAGGTTCCCGTAGAAAATATCCAAATCCTGCTGCATGAGGATGATCTCACCGTCGAAGAGGAACGGTTTTTGTGATAAATCTGATAGTTTTTCCGTTTCACCCCGATTGAACAAATCGACCACTTTTTCCACCGACTTCTCATTTTCAGCGATCGGTACAGTAGCACATGAGAGAAATGTTAGAACGGCGAGTCCGGCAATGAACGCTTTTTTTATCATCTTGACCTGCCTTGTTAGTACTGTAAAAGACTCACCTAGTACCATACCCCCGGAAGAAAAGAAAATCAACTGAAATTTGTGGTTTTTGCACCGATTGCCTAACAGGACCGGGCCCTTTATAATACTGGTTCTATGAAAACCTACCAAGAGATCAATCGAAAAATAGAAGCAAAGCAGGCTGTCGTCTTAACGGCTGAAGAAATAATCGGGTATGTAGAGGAGAAAGGGCTCGAACAGGCTGCCGAAGATGTCGATGTGGTAACCACAGCCACGTTCGGCCCGATGTGCTCCTCCGGCTGCTTCTTGAACTTCGGCCACAGCGCCCCGAAAATCCGCATTACTGAAGCTTGGCTCGACGATGTTTCGATCTATTGCGGTATCGCTGCAGTAGATGCGTATTTGGGCGCAACCGAGCTCCGGCATAATGATCCGGCCAATATGTACTACCCCGGAGAGTTTCGTTTCGGAGGCGGTCATGTTATCGAAAAACTGGTAGCCGGGGAAACGGTCCAGCTCTTCGGCCTCTCGTACGGTACGGATGATTATCCCCGGCGGGAAATCCGGACGTATCTCACCATAGATGATCTCAACCAGGCCGTCATGGTGAATCCGAGAAACTGTTATCAAAACTACAACGTGGCCGTTAACTGTTCTGAGAAGACGATATACACCTACCTCGGCATCCTCAAACCGAACATGAAAAATCTCACCTACTGTTCGGCCGGTCAGCTCTCTCCCCTGTTAAACGACCCCTTCTACAAGACGATCGGAATCGGAACGCAGGTATGGCTTGCAGGCGCGCACGGTCATGTGTATGCAGAAGGGACCCAGCACGCGCCGACCTGCGACCGGGGTGAGAACGGAGTGCCGACCGAAGGAGCAGGGACACTCGGCCTTACAGGAAACATGAAAGAGATGAAAGCCCCGTTTGTAAGAGGCGTGAGCTTAAAAGGGTACGGGGTTTCCTTGGCACTAGGAGTAGGTATTCCCATTCCGATTCTATCACCGGAGATTTTACAGTATACAACGGTGCGTGACAGTGACATCTTGGCAACAGTCATTGATTATTCGTATGATTATCCTCAGAAAACAGGGAGAGAACTGGAAAAAATAAGTTATGAAGAACTCAAAAAAGGCGAAGTCACCATACAAGGCAAACAGGTGGAATCAGGTTCCCTTTCGTCTTATTTCAAAGCACAGGAGATAGCTTCACTTCTCAAAGACGAGATAAACCGCGGTGAGTTTCTTCTCGCCGAACCGGCAAGGAAGCTTCCTGTCAACCAGGGAATGAACTCACTCGAACTACGGGAGGACCCGCGATGAGCGAAGATACAGTCACCAAAAAACTGCTTCTGCTCTTTCCTGAGTGCGAAACCGAAAAACCGATCGTGTATCAACTGGTAAAAGATTACGATCTGATTATCAATATTTTCAGAGCAAAAGTAACACCTGAAGAAGAAGGATATTTAGTTCTCGATATTACCGGTACGGAAGAAAACATAAAACGGGGTATGGAGTATGTGAGAACGTTTAATGTGACGATCAACGAAACGCAGAAGGGTGTCTACTGGGACCCTGACATCTGTACACACTGCGGCACCTGTATACCTCACTGCCCCACGCAAGCTCTCTTTATTAAAGACAGAAAAACAATGGAGGTACAGTTTTCGGGTGATTTTTGCATTGAATGTTTGAGCTGTCTTTCAACATGTCCGTTCGGAGCATGCAGTTCTATTTTTTAAATGATGGGAAAAGACAAACCGCTTACTACACACTATTCCTACAGAGAGGCTGATTATACGATCATATCCTCTGACCCGGACCGGGCACAGTACTACATTGCTTTCTACAGAGATATTATCGAAGAATACACCAAAGAGAACCCCCGGTTTCTCAAAGCAATGGGACCAATTACGATTTCGGCCCCCGTTCATCCCATTATTCAACGCATGGTCGGTGCAGCTGCTGCGGCCGGCGTAGGACCGATGGCTGCAGTCGCCGGGGCAATTGCCGAGTTTGCCGTTCGGTCTGTTGTAGAGGGGGGTGCGGCTGATGCTAACGAAGAGTGCATTATCGATAACGGAGGAGATATCTACATTTCCTCTCCACGTACGATAACCGTAGGGATCTATGCAGGAGAAAACGCGCTTTCCGGGAAAATTGGGTTCAGCATACCCGCTTCCGCAGGTCCGATCGGGCTCTGTTCTTCTTCTTCCTTCCTCGGACACTCACGAAGCTTCGGCTCATGCGATCTGGCAACGGTTTTCTCGCCGGACTGCGCTTTAGCTGATGCAGCCGCCACGTGGGGATGCAATAAGGTAGCGACCCCTGATGACCTCGGTCCGGTCTCGGAAGCAGTTGCCGCTATAGAGGGTATTACCGGAGCGGTCATCATTAAGGGGGAGGCGGTAGCGATTGCAGGGGACATTCCTGAGCTAGTACCGATATATGAAGCAGACATTGTCAGTAAAATAACCCGGCACCCCGCAAGCAGAAGCTAACAGAATCAAATAGTTACAATTTTCTCTTTCGATATTTCTTTTACATAGATAAGCTCATATCTGCCGGAGTGTTCGGCAGCTGAGGTACGGGGGAAATAGGTATTCGAGAAAAAATAAAACACATCGGTAATATCGTTAAAAGAATCGCTCAACGAGAACCGGTAAAAGCACTTTTTTGTCTCCAGCACTTCCCTTCTCTTTTTATCGAGTTCGAGGGTGTAGTCGGTCATTTTTCTTATTCTGCTTCTCAATCCTCCCAGCCACGCTTTTCCGAGATAAAAAAGATTGAGTTTGTTTTTTTCATCCATATAGTAGAGTTCAAACAGTCCGGCCATTTCAGGAACTTGTCTGAGGATTTCAAACTTGTGCGCTTTGGTAAGCTGAGACCAGCGGACTGTAAAATAAACAGTATCTTTATCGATTTGTTTGGTGATTATTGGTTCCACGCTCCATTGTAGCGTTTAAGCGTTCCGTTTGCATAGGGCCCCGCACTATCGCAGCTCATCCCCCATCCAAAAGAGATACCGTTGTAATCCGTCCCGTATCGGAAGAAAGAGCAGTTCAGGCACCTCGTACGGATGGAGCTCTTCGAGCACCTCCTCTATCTCCTGTTTCAACTGCAAAGCACAACTCTCTTTCACGCATATCAGCTTCCTCCTTACTCCGTTATTCGGCATGAATCGAAAATCTCTCTGCACCTCTCCGCAAGGCTTTCTGCCTCGATCTTGTCCACCAAGTCGTAGTAGAGGTCCCAGGCAGCCCTCTCCTTCCGGTACAAATCGAACAGAGGATTTTCACCACCGCTGTACCGATTTACTGCTTCTAAGAGCCGCTCACCTCCTTCCTGTAACAGCACAGCAGCCTTCTCGTGCTCTCCCCTAGCAGCGAGATCCGCCAATTTTACGGAAAACCGCAGATAAACAACCGTAAAAGGGATATACGAGATAAAACAGCCGGTAAAAGGGTCGACTGCATCCTTTATCTCAGCTACCGACCAGGGGAGTGCGCGCGCGTAAAAAGAGAAGAGGACCATCCTGATAAAATCTCCTGCCTCCCGCTGTACTGCCGCTTTCTCAATTGCTTTGGAGGCGAACCCGTGCTTGTCATGACGCATGATAAGCCCCGGCTTATGAAGATACCGGAGCGCGGGCCGTGAAGCGTACAGTACGGAGAGCAGATAGGACTGGTCTTCCGCACGGCCGATCACCGAAGGGGTAAAGGGACGGTGCCGTCTCAAACTGTCTATCAATATGCCGTTTGTCCCGCCTGTTACATGTACCCGCTGGATAACTTGGTTGCCGCCGTCATACCTCGCCATCATCTCGGCTTCAGTCGAGAGCGCCTGGGGCACTTTACTGTAGAAGACATGCTCTTCGGCAGTATCAGCACCCTTCGGAAAGGGAACATCCGGTGTAAACAGAGACTGCTCGATATCATCCTGGTTCACGAGAGCACCGGCTATCATGCCCAGCTCCACCGGCCGCCCTTCACTGTCTCTCCCTTTTGCACCCCAAAGCGGCGACGTAAAGTGTTCGAGAGCGGTAAACCCGGATTCGTGTTTCAGTTCGTCCTGGGGGAACACCTGATCGAGATCGATTTTAAAGGTTGCCTTTATTTTCGGATTGCAACAAACCTGCCACAGCGCGGAGACAGCTTTGAGAAACGAGTAGTGCCTGCCGTATTCACCGTCTACACCAAATACGGTCTTTAATCCGTCGACAGCAGCAGCGGCCCGGTCGGGAAACAAGTGCCGAGCGGCAGGTATCAGCACCTCATCGAGTAAACGTCTGCAATCCGATTCAGTTATCATGTAAACGGTGAGGTGGGGAAAAGGACCTGCCTTTCTCAGCTCCTCTGAAAAATATTCCTTGGCGAGGTCATGCAGTCCGGTATGGGTCACAGACAGAGAGAGGACACAGGTCATTTTTGCATCGGCAGGAACGGTCCCCCACTCTTTTTCATATTCGATCATTCGATTTAACCCGCCCAACCCGTACACCGCCTCATTCTTTTCCGTCTCTATACCGAGGGGGATGGGATGATCGTACCAGTACCGCTGTTTTTCATGTAATACATTGACTGCTTTTTGTTTTACCGATTCGGATAGGGGGAGGGTGTCCAAATCCCGGGCAAGGGGTGTGGTAAGAAGCACGTTAGAGGTAAAAAGAAGCTCTTTTGCGGGTTCTGTGAGAGGGCGGGGGTTCATCTCTTCAATGGTGATACGCCGTTTTTTGCGGAGCGCTTCAACACTCTGCTCCTGCTCTTTTTCATCCTCCAGTCCTGCCCCTTCAGGGAACAGACAGTTTCTCACCTCCTTGAGAAAGGCGGACCGGGTTTTACAATCCTCCCGCACTGATTCCGGGTCCTGCCGCCCTAACCGTTTAAGGGCCGTGCGGAACTCGACATCTTCGCCTGCATGCTTTTCTATCTCAGGCGGGATAACTTTCAGCCCTTTCTCGAAAAAAGCTGCCGCTCTACTCCAGACAGAATCCTTTTTATATGATTCCAATACCCTCCGCGCATCTCGCTTGCGG
>CAZQKT010000078.1:0-4258 GCA_964594055.1 uncultured Spirochaetales bacterium | reverse complement strand
CCAGACAGAATCCTTTTTATATGATTCCAATACCCTCCGCGCATCTCGCTTGCGGGCCCCGGTGTCTTTGCCTTCGGCGTCTTCACCTTTGGCATTTTCACCTTCGGTCAACAAGGTGAGAAAGGCCTCCTGCAGCTCCCGGACAGGATTCGTGTTCGTTGAATGAGCGTTGGCTTTAGGGAATACCCCCTCCTCCTCGAGGCACTCCTCCTCGAGACACTCCTCTTCGAGACAGCGGAAGAAACTGCGAAGCATTGATTGAAAAGATTGAAAAGATTTGAAGCCCTCTTTCATCTTTGAATCATTCAAACGGTCTATACAACTGATGTCAAGGGCTACTCTTCTGCCCTCTTCTGCTTGACATCCGGCCGGCAGGAGAAGAGACTAACGCTTATGTTCCTGCTTTCAAAACTGTTCAATTTCCTGTTTCTCCCGCCCGGGCTTTTCGTGGTCATAGGAATTTCTGCAGCTGTCTTTTTTCTGATAAAAAAACAACGGGAATCATTCGTGCTTTTCTGTGCAGGTATCGGACTTCTCTACGCACTCTCCATTACACCGGTACAGAACAGCCTGCTCCTTCCCCTCGAAGAACAGTACGGGCCGTTCCACGTGCAGGAGCAGGAAACTCAACTGCAGGAGAGCCGAGGGAAAAATCCGGAATACATCGTTGTTCTCGGTGGGGGTTTGAGCGGCGGGAGATTACGCGGTGTGGAACTGAGCAACACAGCATACAAGCGGGCAGGCCGCGCTTTCGTCATTCACCGGCTTACAGGTTTACCGATTATCATCACCGGGGGGGCCGTGTATCCACAGCAGAAAAGAGAACCGGAGGCAGCTGTTGCAAAACGGGCCCTCATCGAGCTTGGGACCGCTCCTTCTCTTATAATCACCGAAACTCGGAGCAGAAACACATGGGAGAACGCGCAGTATGTGAAAGAGATGACCGGAGATACGGCCGTTATTTTGATTACTTCCGCTTTTCATATGCCGAGGTCCGTCCTATCATTCGAAGCACACGGAATCGAGACAACCCCCGCTCCTACCGATTTTCGCATTGACCGGGTGCCTCGCACCTTTATTGATTACCTCCCTTCGATGGGCCGCCTTCACAACAGCGCTACTGCTCTGCATGAACATATCGGGTTACTCTACTACCGTTTAAAAAAGCTTCTATAACAAGTATACTTCGCACATGGACAAAGAGGAAAACGACCTGTTCTCGTCACGGCGGAACAAAGGAGGGTTTTCACCGGGAGAACCGCTCGCTTCCCGCATGAGGCCCCGGACCATGGATGAGTTTATCGGACAGGACCACATCGTCGGAAAGGGAAGACTTCTGCGCCGGGCCATTCAGGCGGACCAGCTCTCCTCACTGATTTTCTACGGACCTCCCGGTACGGGAAAAACAACTCTGGCCAAAGTAATTGCGAATACCACCAAAAGCAGTTTTGCTACCATAAATGCGGTCCTGGCCGGCGTAAAGGAGCTTCGAAAAATCATCGACGGTGCTAAAGAGACCCAAAAACTCTACGACAAACGGACCATTCTGTTTATCGATGAAGTCCACCGGTGGAACAAGGCGCAACAGGACGCTCTCCTGCCGTGGGTGGAAAACGGAACGGTTATCTTAATCGGAGCGACCACGGAGAACCCCTTTTTCGAAGTCAATAAAGCTCTGGTAAGCAGGAGCAGGATTTTCCAGCTTATCCCACTTACAAGAGAAGATCTCTTTGCCGTAGCCGGGGCTGCACTGGCCGATCCGGTAAGAGGATACGGCAACTTTACGGTCACTTTTGAAAAAGGAGCGCTCGAACATGTAGTGGATGTAGCGGACGGAGACGCCCGCAGCCTTTTAAACGCACTCGAGCTTGCAGTAGAGACGACCCCGGAGGTCTTTCCCCCTCCCTTGGGCAGCAAAATTCATATAAGCATGGAAACGGCGGAGGAGAGTATCCAGAAGAAAGTCGTTCTCTACGATAAAGAGGGGGACTATCATTTCGATACGATCAGTGCCTTCATCAAATCCATTAGAGGCTCGGACCCGGACGCATCGCTTTACTGGCTTGCCAGAATGGTGAGGGCGGGAGAAGACCCCCGCTTCATATTCCGCAGGCTGCTCATTCTGGCCGGAGAAGATATCGGGCTCGCCGACCCCCAGGCACTGGTGGTGGTCGAAGCGGCCGCCGGTGCATTCGACCGTGTGGGAATGCCGGAAGGCCGTTTCCATCTTGCAGAAGCAACTCTCTACTGTGCAACGGCAGAAAAATCCAACTCGACCCTCGGTTTCTTCGATGCACTGGAGACGGTAGAGAAAGAACCTGACCGGTCGGTCCCCAATTACCTAAAAGACGCAAACCGGGACAAGGAAGGATTCGGACACGGAGAGGGGTATCTCTATCCTCATGCGTATCGGGACCATTGGGTGGAGCAGCAGTATCTGCCGGGAGGTCTTCAGGGAAAGGTGTTTTACCGTCCGAGCAACCGGGGGCATGAGTATACCATACGGTCAAAAGTGCTGCAGCAGAGGGAGGCCCAACTTGCCGTTTCTTTCGAAGATTCCGGGGATGATTTTCTCTCGTTTACCCCGAGAAACCGGACAAGAGAAGAGTGGTTGCGAAGGGCCGGGGAAACCAAAAGTGAGACCCTCTCTGCAATCCGGGACCGGATCGTCGCTTCGCTGGACCTGAAGCGATATCATCGGGTCCTGATATCGGAACCGGGGACCGGTCTTATTCTGTGGGAGGTGTTACGGCTTACTCCGGAAGGTGGTGTATGGATGTTGGCACCTGAAAAACGGCGGCAGGAGATGATTACCCAGTACTCCGGTTCCTTTTCCGATATGGAACGCCCTGTCCTCGTTACTCAAAGCCCCGAACAGTTTTTTACCGGGTACATGACGGAGAAAGATCAGCCCATCTTCGACGCCATAGCCGGGCGAAACCTCCTCTTCAAATGCAGGGACAAGGGGTCGGTTATTCGGGAGATGGCCATTTTGCTTTCAGAGGTCGGCCACGTGGCTGCAGCCGAAGAGCTTCCCTCCCGTTCTACTCGGCTCTCCGCGTTTCTCACAGAGAAAGTTCCGCCCACAATAATGGATAAACTGGTCCGGGCCGAGGAATCAGTCTACTCAAATCCCGAAGACCCGCGTACAAATTGGGGACCTGAGCAATTACGGACGTATTTCGAAGAGGCAGGTTTTACCAACATAACCGCAGAGGAAGAGCACTTCGAGGAAGAGCGGTATATATCGGAAGATGATCTTCACTCGTGGTTTGCTAAGGACGGGAAAACCGAAGGGTATGGGGCAGTTCTTTCCCGGTTTCTAGAAGAAAAAGAGCTTGTAACGGTCAAAAAAACACTCATAGCCGAGGTCGGGAACAGTACCGTCCGCTGGAAGAAAACGTACCTCTTTATTACGGCAGAAAAATCGTAACAGTAACGTTGTCTGAGAGGGGCTTAAAACCGGGGTGTACTATGGTGCTCAAGAGATTCCGATAAACTTCAACAAAACGACAACAGCCATAATTGCCGAAAAACCGATGGTAATAAAGGTGAACATCATGGAAAACCTGCGGTCTAAGCTTTCGAACCGTTTGTCGTTCTGCTCGAACCGCTTGTCCATATGATGGATGAGATCATCGAAGCGCTTATCGTTCTGCTCGAACCGCTTGTCCATATGATGGTTGAGATCATCAAAGCGCCGGTTCATCTGCTTAACTGACTCATCGAACCGCCGGTTCATTTCAGCAAAGCCGGTCTGCATGTTCTCGGCAATATGATGAATTTCTACAGTAAGGGAACGGATATCTTCTCTTATCCCCTGCTGGTCCTTCTCATACCGCGAAGTTCCCACTGCATTTTCTGCGAGTAACCGCACAAAACGCTTCAATGATCCGGCATCTTTTATCTCGACCGCATCGCTCAGTTCATGTTCGAGAAGTTCACTAATTTCTTCCACCGTTAACCACCTCATCAATGTAGATTATAATAGATAATTTCGCTCACCGCAACGAGAACCGAACCACAAACTGAATCATCATTCCTGTGCAGTAAACGCATATCACACTATATAACTGCCTTATAGCTCCTGTTGCTTCACGCAGTGGTGGGATTTTTCTCCTCTTTGCCCCCTTGATTAAAACTGTTGACAAAATTATATTAATTATGCATATTCTTTCACCTAACTATCAGCATGGTTATAGTATGGTGGCTATAGTTCAATCGGTAGAGCACCAGATTGTGGTTCTGGTTGTTGCGG